>JBEENF010000344.1:0-4632 GCA_041192325.1 Verrucomicrobiota bacterium | reverse complement strand
TCCCAGCCGATTTTGCGCAGATGCAGCAGCATCGTGCCCTCGGCGCAGCCCACTTCCACGGCCGTGCCGCGCCGGCCGCCGGCGTGGCGTTCGATGGCGTCGATCCAACACTGCACGCGGCCGTCCGCTTCGAGCAACTGCTGTCTTTCCCACAGCGTGGGGTGCTGTTTGCTTTGTTGCCGTTGCTGCCAGTAGCCCTCGTAGCTGTAGAATTTTCCGATGCAGTCCGGCTTCAACCGGCGCGAGGCGTAATGCGCGCCGCACCGCGGGCAGACCTGATAATGGCTCGAATGGGGGCTGATGGTTTCACTGCGACCGCCGCACCAGCAGCGTTCCGCGGCTTCGAACCACGCCTCATCGACGGACTGCAGCAGGGCGTTCACGGTGCGGGAGGATAGCCGTAACGGCTGAAATCGCCGGGGTTAGCCTGCGCGAGGTCCGCCTGCCAGGCGGCGTCACCTTTCCACTGGGCGTTGTTGCCGGCGCGATAGAAAGTTCGGGCGCCGTCGCGCGTCATGCGGTCGAAGTCCGTCCACCAATGCACGAACTCGGGCGAAAGCTTTGGCTTCACGCCGACAAAACCAGCGAGGCGTTGGAGGACCATCGGATCCTTTTTCAATTCCTCGAAGCGGATCAAGAAAGTGCGATCGGGATTGCTCTCCTGCAACGCCAGCGCCCGGTCATAAAATTCTCGATACTGCCGATAGGCATCGCGCAGCCACGCGACCCGGTCGGGAACCTGAGCGCCCCAACGCTCCGTGGCGGTGTGATACCAGCTGTAGATCGTCGGATGCGGATCCCGAATCAACATGATGGCCGGCCAGGCGCCGGCGGCCGGTTGGCCATGTACTCCCTGGGGCGCCGCATTGATGTAGACGGGTTGATGCGCTACGCCGTCTTCCCGCAGCCGCAGCACGTAAAACGCATGCGGGTTCAACTCGTTGGCGCGTTCCTTGGCCTCGGGATGATCGACAAAATCGTTGGGATAGAAGACCAGATCGAACAAGCCCGTGAAGCAGGCCCACAGGTAATGACTGCCGGTGCGCGGAAACGCATAATAGTCGCAGCGCACCGCGAGACGCGTGCCGAAATAATAGCTGTCTGGACTCATATGACCGGATACCGGGGGGCTTCGCCGAATTCGGCGCAAACGAAAAAGCTCTCCATCGCGTCCGGCCCATCGTCATGGCCTATCACGCGGCCACCGAACCGCTGCAACGCCGCCTTGATGACGTCAGGGTTCGGCGCCCATTGGTGGCCATCGCCGACGAACGGCGAGCCTGGCCGCCAGATTCCGCAAGTGGGGTGGGGCAGGTAAAGAAAGAGGCGGCCACCGGGTTTCAATTTACCAATCCATTCGCGCAGCGCCGTTTCCCACGCCGAGATGTGCTCAAGGCAGTGCGAGCTGAAAACAAAATCCTGCGAGTGGGCGGGAAACTGGTCGAGGGTGCGTCCCGCGCCCGGACCACGTTCCACATCGACGGCGATGGCTCCGGGAAGCGGCCACAGCCCCGCGCCGATATCCAGACCGGTCCCGCGACAAAGTTTCAGGGCAGTTCGCCGGATGGCGAAGGAAGCGCCGCCGACGAAGAGATAATCCGGATAAAATCGTTCCTCAAACCGCCACCCCCCCGGTTCCCGCTCGACGGACGGAAACGACAGCCAGGTGCGGTAAGCATGGAAGAGATCGGGCGCGTGGGGATAGTTCTCGAGCGGAATCATCTAGGGAAATACGGCATGCGGAGCGGACTATCGCACTGGAACGCATTCCGAGGTTCAAGTCGGTTCTCGGGCCGCCGGCGGACCAGGGCGCGCCGCCCGCAAGGCCGACGCAGAGTCAGATCACATCCGCGAACGCGGGGCGCAATTTTCGGAAGGTCAGAAAGCCGACGAAGTAGACCAGCACTCCGCAGAGCCAAAGGTAGAGCACCGACGGGATCGCAGGCGACTGATGAAACAAAACCGCGTCTCGCGCGCTTACCACGGCGTGCAACAACGGGTTAGCGAACAGGATTTTCTGCGCCCACAGCGGAGCCTTATCGAGAAAAGTGACGGGATAAAACACCGCGCTCATGAACATCAGCACTTGGGAGACGAACGGCATCACGCTGGCGATGTCGCGGATAAAGACGCCCAGCGCCGAAAACAGCCAGGCGCAGCCAAACGCGATCATCGCCACGGGCGGAACAATGGCCAGGATCCAGAAAGCGTGCGCATCAAGTCCCGGCCCGAAGAGAGCGATGCCGGTCAACGCGAGCGCGAGACTAATGCCGGCGGAGAAGGCCGCGGAACCGACGGTCGATGCCGGCAGCACTTCGAGCGGGAACACGACTTTCTTCACGAAATTGGGTTGAACCACGATGGTCAGCGGACTCTGGGACAACACCTCGGAAAGAAAGTTGAACAGAATGAGCCCGACAAACGCGCCGAGCGCGTAGTCGAGCGTGCTTTCCGATTGCGAGGGCGTGAACCGGCCGGTGAACACGAAACCGAACACAAACGTGTAAATCGCCAGCGAGATCATCGGTGCCAGCACGGTCCAAAACAGCCCGAGAAAACTCCCCCGGTGACGCGCCTCGATGGCGCGACGCGCGAACTGCCGGAACAGGGTTCGGTGGCGATACAGCTGAACAAACGGCGTCACGGGATTCCAGAGCGCGGAGTTCATGCGGTACGGCTGCGTTCGAAGAAGTCGCGAATCACCTGACACACGTAGTCGATTTGCGCGGCATTATGATGCGGACCAATGGGGAGGCTCAGCACCTCGGCGGCAAACTTTTCGGCGAGCGGGAAATCGCCTCGCTGCCAGCCGGCCGAAGCGTAGGCCTTCGAAAGATGGGGGGGGATCGGATAGTGAATCTGCGTGCCGACGCCTGCCGCAGCGAGGTGCAACTGCAACGCGTCGCGCTGCGCGGAGCGGATGACAAAGAGGTGCCACACGGGTGTGGCCCAACCCGGAACGTGCGGCACAACGATGTCCCCCCTCCCAGCCAGTTGCTCGACATACCGGGCCGCAAGGCTGGTGCGCCGCGCATTCCATTCCGCCAAGCGCGGCAGTTTGGCGCGCAAAAACGCCGCCTGAAGTTCACTCAATCGTGAATTCAGGCCGGGATAATCGTTATGGTAGCGGACCTTGGAACCGTAATTGCGCAGATGGCGCACCTTGTCGGCCAACGCGTCATCGTCCGTTGTAACCGCCCCCGCATCGGCGAGAGCGCCGAGGTTCTTGCTCGGATAGAACGAGACGCCGGCGGCATCGCCGAGCGCTCCCGCTGGCCGGCGGTGGCAAAGAGCCCCGTGCGATTGAGCCGCGTCCTCCAGCACAAAGATGCCGCGCGGGCGCGCAATGGCGTTGATTGCCTCCATGTCCGCCGTCTGGCCATACAGGTGAATCGGCAGGATAACCTTCGTTCTGGGTGTGATGAGCGCGGCGAGTCGGGAGGGATCCAGATTGTAGGTCTGCGGGTCGGGCTCGCAGGGGACCGGACGCGCGCCCGCGTGACTGACCGCGAGCCAGGTTGCGATGTAGCCGTGTGACGGCACGATCACCTCGTCGCCCGCGCCGACACCGAGCGCCATCAGGACGAGCTGCATGGCTTCGAGCCCATTGGCGACGCCGAGGCAATGTTTCCTTCCGATGCTCCGGGCGTATTCGGCCTCGAACGCCTCCAGCTCTTGGCCGAGCAGCAACCAGCCCGACTCCATTACGCGATGGTAGGCGGCGTCCAGCTCGGAGCGAAGTTCTTCGTAAGCTGGTTTGAGATCGAGAATCGGAACTTTCATCTGCACGGCGGAACTATGCCTAGCGAGGAGCGGGTGGCGCTGGCGAGCCCGGACACTCATTCCGGCCAACGAGCCACGCCGGGACTCACACGAATTTCAGTTTTCGCGCGGCAAACAACACCATGCGCAGCAGCAGCCAGCCATGCTTCCAACGCTGGATATTGGTTTCTCCATAAGTGCGTTCACGGTACCGAATCGGAACGTCCGCGATCTTCAGGTTCAGCTTGGCGGCGCCAAAGAGCAGGTCGAAGTCGCCAAAGGGATCGAAGTCGCCGAAATACGCGCGGTTCGAGGCGATCCGATCGTAGTGGGCGCGCGTCAGCACTTTCGTGCCGCAAAGGGTGTCTTTCACGGATTGGCCCAACAGCCACGTGAAAATCAGTCCGAAGGCTTTATTGGCGCAGAGATTCAAGAACTGCATCGCCTCTTCCTCCATCGGGTAAACGAGCCGCACGCCGTTCGCGAATTCGGCGCGGCCGCTGACAATCACGTCGTAGAATTTCGACAGTTCCTCCGGCGGCATGGTCAGATCCGCATCCAGGATCATGAGAACTTCGCCGGTCGCGACCGCGAATCCCGCGCGGACCGCGTCGCCTTTGCCGCGGCCCGTCTGCTGCAAAATTTTTATCTTTCGCTGCGGATTTTCAGCCGCGACCCGCTGAAGGGCGGCCCACGTGTCGTCGCGGGAATTTCCCTCGACAAAAATCAGCTCCGTGCCCGCGCCCATTTCGGGGGTGCGGGCGACCGCCGCGGGAATGTTGCCCGCTTCGTTGCGCGCGGGAATGACCACGGAGACGGTCAGCGGGCGCACGGCGGGGCGGGCTTGGCGCGCCACGATGAAAACGGTCA
>JBEENF010000343.1:0-4639 GCA_041192325.1 Verrucomicrobiota bacterium | reverse complement strand
CGTCTGTTGCCGCCACCACTTCGATCATACCCTCGGCGCCGCTGATATCCATCCCTGCATGGTAATAAACCTTGGCCGCCGGGGGACGGTTCCGCCATACGGGTTCATTGGAATACCAGGTCATCGACGCGAACCAGCGCTGTTTTGCCGGATAGAGAAACGACCCGGGCGTGACCCAAGGTGAACCCGCGGGCCACACGCGGATGCGCGCATCTTTTTGCAGCACCCACCAATCAAAACCGCTGTCCTTCATGTACGCGCCGACGGCAGGAGCATCCACCTGCACGCCCCCGATGACGACCGGCAGCTGGTAGTTGCCGCAGCTCACTTGCCCGCGCTGGCCATTAATCTCAACGGTCACAACGGCGCCCGCCAGGCTGTTGATCACCGCATCGCGCTGCTCCTCGATTTGCACGAGCTTGACCTGCGCCTTGCCGCCGTCGCCGAACGCGACCTGCTGCGTCTCGCCGATGTTGAGGTCGAGCGTGCGATGGAGCACGGCATCCGCAGCCGCGAGTCTTTTGGGATGCAGCGCAAGAAACAGCAGGGCGGCGAGGCCTGCGCCGCGGACCAGAAAAGCCAGGGAGGGGTGAAGCATGGGAGTGCGATGAAGAAGTTGTCAGTTCAGAGGAAGCGCTCGATCCAGTCGTACGCGAGTTCGCGAATCTCAAGGGGAAAGGCGTGCTCGATGTCAGGGTGAACTACGCGCACCACGCCGGGTACGCCATACAAGCGATAGATTTGCCCGGCGGCAGCCATAATGCGATCGACGCTTTGCCAGTGGTAATTCGCATCCCGCAGCGGCGCGTTTACAAAAACCGCGCGCGGAGCGAGCGCCCCCATCAGCTCGTGAAAATCGAAGGGGATCTGGTCGCGGGGATAATCGAGGATGCGCGGCATGTAGAGTTCCTGGCTCCAGCCCATTCCCGGCTTCCAATGCGTCGATCGGTAATCCAGATAGGAATCGAAGCCGCAGCTCGCGACGATGACCTTGATCCGTTCATCGAAGACCGCCGTATAGATTCCATTGTGGCCGCCCAGCGAAGTGCCAATCACCCCGTATCCGCCGCGTTTCACGAAGGGTAGCGTGTCCAGCACATCCAAGGCGCGCATGTTGTCCCAAATCGCCTTCATGGTGCCGCTGCGATAACCCAGCGCACGCAGGTCCGGCTTCGGCTCCTCCTTCAAGCCCGATCGGGCTCCAAATCCAAGGAGCGGATACGGCGTGGCGATCGCAACCAGCCCGCGTTCGGCCAGTTTTTCACCGTCGTGGAAATTGGACGAGATGTTCGGTCCTGCGGGAATATCAGCGAGCTTGTAGCCGCTGGTGCCCATCAGGCACAGCACGCCCGGGCGCGGATTCCCGGAAGCCAGCGCGGATTTGGGGATGAACAGATGGGCCGACACCCGCGAGCCCGGTTCGGCCATAAAACTGATCAACCGCCGGACGTAGGTTCCGAATTCCTTTTCCTCGATGATCCTGACTTCGAGTGGCACGCGTTTTTCCGCCCCGGGCAAAAGTCCCATCACCGCCTGCGCTCCGGCCAGAATCTCGGCGCGCCGCGCCTGCCAATCCCGCACGGAACGCACCGGCGCAACCGTTCCATCAGGCGCGCGATACTCCAGCAGATTTCGTCGATCCAGACGCTCGCCCGCGATCAGGGGCGTCCCGCCGACCAGGCACGCCAGCAAAGCGCCCGCACTGAGCCTCCCAACGTTATTCCACATGGTTCGATGCAGCATGATCGAGGCAAAGGGTGAACGTTCGGCGGCGTATCAATCGAAGCGACTTGATCCAACGGAGCCCAGGGCCACGGCCGTGAAGCGTCGCACTCATGCAGGTCGACCCGGTCATCGCCGCTCGCTGTTACCTTTTGGCGGGTTCACGACGTCTTCGCCGGCGTCTCCGGTGTAACCATGCGAATCACGTAATAGGTCGCCATCGTCGTTCCGACATTGCGCATGCCGTGTTGGTCGTTTGAGGCGAAGAAGAGAATGCCGCCCGGCCCCACCCGCTCCACCTTGCCGTTGATCACGACTTCGATCGTGCCTTCCTTCACAACGACCAGTTCCTCGTCGGGATGCCGATGGGCGGCATGAGCCGCCTCGCCCGCCTTCAGCGAGGTGACATGGGCCTCGAGGCTGTTGAGCGTCACGGTGGGGCCCTTGCAGATGACGCGCTTCTCGCCGGTTTTTGTGGGGGTAACCGCGAGTTTGTCCCAGTCGAACACGGCCGACCGCAACGTACCCGCCGGAGCGGAATCGACCGCGCGCTGCGCTGGAGCCGACGCCGTGGCTGCGGTCCGGTAATTGAAGACGAGGTACGTCGCCGGGGCCGTCCCCAAGTTGCGCACGCTATGAAAATCGTTCGAAGCGTAGAAGAGCAGCGAACCCTGGCTGGCCATTTGCGGCTTTCCGTTGATGGTCACCTCGAGGGTTCCTTCCTTCACGATGATAAATTCCTCCTGCGCGTGCTGATGCTGGCCATGCGACGCGATGCCCGGAGCCAAGGACGTGATATGGCTTTCAAAAATCCGGAAGGTCGCCGTGGGCAAATTCGTGATACTGCGCGCGCCTTTCGCGGCGCCGGGCTTCAACGGCGTGCCCTGCCACGCCCAGATGGTGGACCCAAGTTTCGCGGCAGCCGGCGCCGGAGCCGCGCTCCAGGCGGCCGGCGAAACGACCGCCATTAAAGGCAGGGCCAGAAGCAGGGTCTGGAATCGACGAAAAGTATCCATGAAAAAAAGGCGGAGAGACGGGGTTGGACAGTGCTCGTTGCTGCGCGGTCTTTCCTCCGCACGCCGCTGAAAGAGACAGAGGGACCCGGTAAAGTCTAGGTCGATTGCCCTCTTCCCTTTTCTGCGTCCGTTCCGCGAAAGAGGCGCGTCGCAGGTCCGCAGCGGGCACGCGGGCCGTCCAGAATCGAATCGCGGCAATCGCCCGGCGCACCCAACATCCGGCCGCCCCCTTGCAGTAGCCGCGTCACTCCCCCGTGTATGAACACCTCATCTCCTCCCGTGTCGACAGCGTGCGTGGCTGCAGCTGATCCGCATTGGCGTCCGCTGGCGATGGCGGGCACCCTCGCCTTGCTCACCCTCGCCTGGCTCGGCTCGCACTTCGCGCCGGCGAACATGAGCCCGGATTCCAATGGTTACGTCGTGCAGGCGCGGCTGCTCGCCACGGCCGGAACGACACACCTGAAGCCCGAATCGCCGGCCCAGTTTGTCGGCATGCACTGGCTGGAAACCAAGGATGGAATTTTCTACAGTCGTTATCCGGCGGGGCTGCCCATCCTTTTCGCCGCCGCGTGGAAGGTCGGTGGATTGCGCGCCGCGCTGCTCGTCAATCCGATCCTGGCGAGCGGAACGGTGTTGCTCATTTTTCTGCTCGCGCGGCGGTTTGCGGATAATCGCTCGGCGCTGCTCGCGGCGGCCGTGTACGCGACCAACGCCACCGTCCAGCAGCATGCGCTCGATGCCGACGCGCACGTCGCCACGGCGTTCTTCCTCACGGCCGGTATCCTGGCGCTGTTGCGCTTCGCGGAAAATTCGTCGCCCGCACGCGGACTCCTGGCCGGCGTGTTGCTCGGCATCGTGCCGGCGATCCGGTACCCGGAAGCGATCGCCGGAGTGACGGTCGGCGTTTGGTTGCTCTGGCGAATTCGTCCGCTGCCGCGCCTCTGGCCGGCGCTACTGGGCGCCGCGCTGCCCGTCGGGGCGTTGATGGCGCATAACGCCGCCGCGTACGGCGCGTTTTGGCGGACCGGCTACGCGCTGACGAATGAGCAAACGGGCTTCGGCTGGAGCTATTTTTCAGCGCATTGGCTCGGCTATCTGCAGAGTCTGGGCGGCACGGGACTGGGGTTATTTTTCGCTTTTGGCGTGGCCGGTCTGGCGGGCCTGGTCGCCGATCCCCGCCAACGCGCGCCCGGCATTCTGCTGGCCGGTATCACGGCGCCGCTGGTGCTGCTGTACATGGCGTATTATTTTGGCGGAGGTGACGGCAGCCTGAGATTTCTGGTGCCGACGTTTCCGCTGCTGGCGGTGGCCGGAGCTTGGATGCTCACGCGTGCCACGGCGGCGAGCGGCGGCGCCGGGAACGCCATATGGATTGCGGTGGCCACCCTCCAATTACTCCCCGGCGGCGCGGCGGCCGCCCAACGCGCGACGCGGATGGAAACAACGTTGCGCGCCGCCACGCGCGCCCGCCACACCCTCGAAAAACACGCGCCGGACGGCTGTGTCGTCATTGTGGAGCGTCAACTCGGGGAGAGTCTCGACGCGACGGGCCGCTGGCGGCTGGCGGAAGAAAATTTGGTGGCGGCGCTGGGGCGACCGGGAGGTTTCGGCGGACCGCTGTTCCCCGGCGCCCGTGGTGGCGCCGGCTCGGGACCCGGGGTTCGCGGGGGACCGCGGCGCGCCGTGATGGCCCCCGACGAACCCAACCCCCAACAAGCCGACAAGAACCGGGCTCAACGAGCGCGCTACGACGGGCTGCCTGCCCGGGAACGACAGGCGCGGGCGTGGGAAGACATTCGCGCGTGGTCCGCCGGACGTCCCGTGTATTGGTACGCGCGGTCGATCGACGCCGTGGAGAACGCCCTGCCGGAGGGCGCGGATTACGAAACCGTGGCGGAAAT
>JBEENF010000342.1:0-4646 GCA_041192325.1 Verrucomicrobiota bacterium | reverse complement strand
GGCCTGCCCCTCCACGCTTTGCCCATATAACGCGGCCACGGCGGCAGCTGGTTTTCCATGCGAGGGATCCATCTTCAGCTTTTCCAAGGTCTCCGTCACCCATGGCGGGCTGACCACGTTCACGCGGATCCCGCGGGGCGCCTCCAGTGCGGCGGCGCGCGCGAATCCTTCGAGTCCCGCGTTGACGAGGCTGATGGCCGCACTCCCTGGCATGGGCGAATGCGCCAGCACGCCACTGGTGAGGGTGATCGAACCGCCCTCCCGCACGTGCGCCAGCCCGAGCCGCGCCAGGTTCACCTGCCCCATCAATTTGTTGGCGAGGCAAAATTGGAAGTCGGCGTCGCTGAGATTCGCGAGGGGCGCAAACTTCGCCTCGCCCGCGACGCTGACGATCGCGTCAACCTGACCGACGCTCTTGAACATCGCCCGGATGGAATCCGGTTGCGCCATATCGACCTTGACCGCGGCCTGCTGCCGGCTCGCCGCAATCACTTCGTGCCGGGGTGAGAGCAAGCGCTCGACGGCCTGACCGATGGTGCCCGTGGCTCCGATGAGTAGAATACGCATGAGGATCGAGAATTGGAATTGGGGAGCTGAAAGAGGCTGCGACCCTAGTCGCACCGGCGGGGAAAAGCCAGAGGCCGCCGCAATGTTAGTTCGCCCGCACGAACACGGCGCAAACCGGCGAGGGCACCGCGAGCGGCTCTCCCACGGCCGCGAGCCGGCCGGAAACCGGATCGATGCGAAACACCGCCACGGTGTCGGAGTCCTGATTCTCGGCGAGCAGCCAGGAACCCGCCGGGTCGACGGCAAAGTGCCGCGGGGTTTTGCCCCGGGTCGATTGGTGTTCCACGAGCGCGAGTTTTCCGGTCACGGCATCCACCGCGAAGACCGCAATCGTATCGTGCCCGCGGTTGGAGCCATAAACGAATTTGCCATTCGGGTGCGCGACGACCTCCGCCGTGCTGTAGTTAGGCTGCACGGCGACGCCTGCCGGCAGCGTGGAGAGGTTTTCCATGGCCCGGAGTTCGCCCCGCGCCGGATCGTAGCCGAACACGGACAGCGTGCAGAGCAGCTCGTTGATGACGTAGACGAATTTGCCCGTGGGATGAAAGGCGAGATGCCGCGGCCCCGAGCCGGGCGGCACGGCGGCGGCGGGACCGCCCGCGGGGGTCAGTGTCGCCGTGGCCGCGTCGAGCCGATACGCGACAATGCGGTCGATGCCCAGGTCGGCGGAAAACGCAAAGCGGTCGTCGGGCGAAAGCGTGAAGCAGTGCGCGTGCGGTTTTTTTTGCCGCGACGGATGAATGCTGGAGCCTTCGTGCGAAATCAGGGAGCGCAACGGGCCAAGTCTGCCGTCGGCCAGCACCGGGAGCGATGCCACGCTGCCGCCGGTGTAGTTCGCCACCACCACGCTTTGCCCCGCCGCATCAAGCGAAAGATGACACGGCGCCTCGCCGCCGGAGGTCTGATAATTGAGCAGCGTCAGCCGTCCCGTGCTCCGATCCAACGCATACGCGCTGACCCCCCGGCCCGGTTTGCGCACGGGATCGGAACCTTCGTCGATGGCATAGAGAAATTTTTCCGTCGGATGAACCGCGAGAAAGGCCGGCGAGTCGGCTTCGGCTGCCACCACCGCGGGCGAGAGCCGGCCGGTCGCCGGGTCAAAACGGGAAACGTAGATTCCTTTGCTCTTGGGCCCGGTGTAGGTGCCGAAGTAGACGAAGTATTCCGAAGTGGAGGCGGGTTTTTTTTCCATGGCGTAAACCGGGGTCACGACGGCAAGTCCTAGGGCGCACAGACGCGCAACGGCGAGGGGATTGTTCATGCCCCCAGCCAACCGAGCCCACCCTCCGGTCTCAAGTCACGAAGCAAACCATTCGCCCCGTACTCCTCCAACTCCGACTCGCGCCCGTGCTCCTGCTCGTGATCGTAATCGTGCTCCTTTTTCCGCCCGCACCCCGCGCCCCGCCACCCTCAAGGCGCCTCGATCCACTGCACCGCGTCCACCACCACATAACCGCTCGTGCCCGCATTCGAAATTTCCACGTAGCCGCTGCGGCCTTTTTCAAAGCGAAACACGCCGACCGGTTCCAGCAGTTCGTCCAACGCAGGCTTCTTCGTCTGATTCAGCGTGAGCTTTTTTTCGCCGTCCGCGTGGCGGATCGTCACCGGCACGCTCGCCGCGCGATTGGGGTTCCACGGATAGGCGACCGCGACGCGATAACGGCCGGCCTGCGGCAGGTCGGGAACGAAGCGCGCGGTTTGCTGCCCTTTGGCGGTGTTGCCGTCGTGCCGGTACCCTTGGTCCACAAAGATCGTGTGCGATCGACTGCTCGCATCGAAGCCGGTGAGGCGCGCGTCTTCATCGTCCACCACGATGCCACCCGGCCGCGCGTACTGAGTGACGACCCGCGGCGGCAGCGGAGGACTTTCGAAGTCCAACACTTGGCCATCCTTCAGCAGTCGTTCGTGCAGCCGCACATCGTTGATGCGCTGGACGGCCACATTCTCCTCAATCGCATGCACGGCGGCCGTCGCGGCACTTTGGCCCAGCACCATGAAGACCGGCTCCATGCGAATGCTGCCAAAAGCAATGTGCGAGGCGCTCAGGCAGACCGGCACCAGCAGATTGCTGCATTCCTGCGCCTTGGGGCGGATGCTGCGATAGCTCACCGGATAAGGCCGGGTGCGAACCTGCACGTCGCCTTCGTTCCGCACGTGGCCTTCCTTCGTAATGTAACGCTGGATGTTGTGCGAATCCATGTTGTACGCGCCCATGCCGACGCTGTCGGGGACAATTTCGACGCGCATGCAGTTCTTCTCGGTCATGACGTAATCGCTCACCATCCGGCGGGCTTCGCGCACATAGAGCTGGCGCGGCCAGTTGTCGTTGTCGGTGAATTCATCGCGGGCCAGTCCGAGCCGCTGGAATTCCGCCCGCACGCGTTCCGGCACCCGGGGGTGATGGGCGAGCGTCCACATCAGTCCTTTTTGCCAGTCGACATGCTCCTGCCAGAGGCGGGCGCGGGTGGCGTAGTCGGCTTCAGGATACTCCCAATTCATGCCAATGAAATCGGTGCTGATCGCAAAATTGTTGTTCGTGTCGGTCTTGCGATTGGGCATCCACACCGGGTTCCACGGCACGCGGTGATCGCCCGCCTCAAAATTGCGCAGCAGCAGCTCGAACCAGCGCGGATCGTAATTCGCGGGTTTCTCCCACGCGCGGCGGTTTTCCGGCGCATCCGTGGTGCACATCCGAAAATTATAAGCCTGAACCTTGCGATCGCCGCTGAACTCCACCCCCGGGCCCTCGACGTTGATGCCCGGCAGCACCCCGCTGGAGGGATCACCGGGTTTGACGTAGGGATCCACCGGTTTCGTAAACTGGTGACTGACGGTGTGGGCCGCTTGCACGCCATTGATCGTCTCGCCGTAAACCGCATTGGCTTCGCGGCCCACGTGATAGCTCACGCCGGCCTTCGCCATTAAATCGCCTTCGTAGGTCGCATCGATGAACATGCGCCCCTCAAAGGTCCGGCCACTTTCCATCACGATGCGCGTGATCCGCACGCCTTCCTTCACCACCCCCTTGGCCAGGTCGAGGCGCTCGCCTTTGACCACGGTCACTTTGCTGCCCGCGTCGCGCAGCATGTCGTCGTAGATCTTCGTCGCGACCTTCGGCTCGAAGGTCCACATGGAGGTCTCCTTCGCATCGTTCCGGCCGGCGCGCTTGGTCATGTATTCGGCGCGCGTTTCCTGCTTCCAGCTTTCGGGCCGGTTGTAATGCTGCCACACGCGGCCGTAAAATTCCCGGGAGAGCCCGCCAATCGCGCCCTTGTTGCCAATGTCAGTCGCGCCCAGTCCACCCGTCGTCAGCCCGCCCAGAAATTGCGTCGGTTCGATCAGCACCGCGGTGCGGCCCATGCGGGCCGCTTGCAGCGCGGCGGCAACTCCTCCGGACGTGCCGCCATAAACGACCACATCGTAATTCGCGGCGGCGCGGGCGGAGACCAGGAACGACGCCAGCAGAAGGTAAAGCAGGGGAAAGCGCATACCGGGCCAAGATGACGAATCGGCGCGGCGTCACGAGCTTCTTTGCGCCGGAAGTCTTTTTCCGCTTTTTGCGGTCCGCCGCGCCCGCCTGCTCTGTTGCGCTCCCGGATGGGGCCCAAAATTTGAGACCGACCTCGCTCATCCGGGCGACGCTCACCTCGTGACGCGGTCGATCGCGATCGGACTGCGCGCGCCCGGCCAATCGGCGGCTGCCGCAACTCCGATCCAGCGCCGGGAATTCAGGGTTGAGGCGGAACGGGACCTCCCACTTTCTCCGCCAGCCGGCCCCCGGGCGCACTCGCTTACAGCTTTATCGTCTGGCCCTCGCGCATCGAGCGATCCGCCGCCAGCACAATGCGCAGACTGTCGATCGCGCTCTGCCAATGTTCCTCCAAATCAAGATTCTCCCGCACCGTGCGCAGGAAGAAATCCTGCTCGCGGCGGCAAAGCTCGTCGTGGTCCGGCTCATCCTGCACATCAATGACTTCGTCCTGCCGCGCCAGCGTGCCATCCGCTCGCAACTCCGAGTGATGCACCAGCAGCGATTCGGTTTTCGAATGCGAATCCACATCCGCCGACTTGCCCGCTCC
>JBEENF010000341.1:0-4660 GCA_041192325.1 Verrucomicrobiota bacterium | reverse complement strand
AAAAGCTGCAAAAGGCCACGGGGGTTCGCCTGCTGTGGGGCACGGCAAACCTTTTTTCCAACCGTCGGTACATGTGCGGCGCGGCCACCAACCCTGACGCGCACGTATTCGCCTACGCCGCCGCCCAAGTCAAAAAAGCCCTCGAAGTCACTCACGAACTCGGGGGGGAAAATTACGTTTTCTGGGGGGGACGCGAAGGCTACGAGACGTTGCTCAACACGAACCTGAAACGGGAGCAGGACCACCTGGCCACGTTTCTTCACCTCGCGGTCGATCACGCCCGGCGCATTGGCTTCAAAGGTCAGTTTCTCATCGAGCCGAAACCGAGAGAACCCACGAAGCATCAATACGATTTCGATGTCGCCAGTGGCATCGCGTTTCTTCGCACCTACGGACTCGAAAAGCATTTCAAGTTCAACATCGAGACGAATCACGCGACGCTCGCGGGCCACACCTTCCAGCATGAGATCGAAGTGGCGGCGTCACAGGGAATGCTGGGTTCGATTGATGCCAACACCGGCGATCTGCTGCTTGGGTGGGATACCGATCAATTCAACACCGATGTGCGGGAGCTCACCCTCGCCATGCTTGCCATATTGCGCGCCGGCGGACTGGGCTCCGGCGGATTCAATTTCGACGCGAAGTTACGCCGGCCTTCGATCGATCCCGAGGATCTGTTCCATGCCCACATTGGCGGGATGGACGCTTATGCGCTCGCCTTCAAAATCGCGCGGCGGGTAATTGCGGAGGGCGTGTTGGAAAAATTCGTGGAAGATCGTTATGCCAGTTTTGATTCGGGCTTTGGCCGGAAGATCGAGACGGGGCGAGCCACTCTCCCGCAGCTGGAAAAGCTCGTGCTCGGCAAATTGGGCGAGCCCGTGCCGCGGTCCGGGAAACAAGAATACTTGGAAAATCTGATCAGCCGGTATGTGCACGGGTGAAGCCCGATCGACCTTAAACCGCCCGATGTCAGACGCTATCCGTCGGCGCCGGCACCTTAAACTCATCGTCGGGTCTACGCTTTGATGTTTCGATTCAGCTCCGCCATCGTCCCCTTTGTCGCCGCTGTTCTCCTGGCCGCGAGCCCCGCACGCTCTGCCGCGCCGGTTGATTCCAACACCGCCATGCGGGAGCGAATTTTGCGCACGACGGAATTTTTCAACACGATTTTGCCCGGCGTACTCGAAGAAAAAAACGTCACCCTGCACTTCATGCCGAAATTCAGCGATCTGCGGCGGCACGAGTTTATCCGTTACCCCCTCGAACTGCGGTACGGTATCGGCCATCGCTGGGAACTGAATGGTGGCGCAACCTTGTTCGGTCCGAATCCTTTCAAGAGCGGCCCCGATCACCGCTGGGGGCCGGGGGAAATCAGACTGGGAGCCCGTTACGATGTGGGGCCGTT
Organism: Verrucomicrobiota bacterium; assembly: GCA_041192325.1. GTDB lineage: Bacteria > Verrucomicrobiota > Verrucomicrobiia > Opitutales > Opitutaceae > ER46. The sequence goes on along the minus strand of JBEENF010000341.1, from coordinate 3,255 downwards.
TCTGAATTGGTTCGACGAAATGACCTTGGGTTTGGAAACGCGAATTCCGGTCGGCAAGCCACCACCGGAATTGAACGACCATTACACTCATGTGAAACCCTTCGTCTCGATGTCGCGCCAACTTGCGTCCCGCCCGGATTTCACGGTCTACGCCAATCTGTCCTATGATCGCAGCGTGGAACTCGCGCGCCGGGCGGCGCCACCGCTCCACGTCGTGCGCCGTAACATCATTGAGGTCGCGCCCGGGGTGCTGTACAAGCCGGGGGAATTCGGCTACTTTACCGAATACCGTTTCAGTCATATCACCGAGCAACTGGCGTGGCATCTTGCTCACGAAGTGTTGATCGGTTCGATCTGGGACGTGCCCATCAGGCGGTCAGCAGGATGGAAACTTCCGGGCAAATGGCAGATCGAAATGGCGTTGAAAGTAGGTCGCGAAGAGGGTCGTGGCAATGACCTGGGTGTGGTTACGCGCGTCAACTGGAAGACCACTCTTCGCGAAGTGCTAAGCCACGCCTCCGGCAAAGTTTTCGCGCCCCGGTGATGAGGACCGCCGGAGGGCCGGTCAGTGGACCCCATCCGGCTTGCCTGCGCGTTTCCGCCGTCGCAACTTTTCCGCGGATCGCAGTCCTGCTTCCCCGTGAGAATTCTGATATTCGCCCTTAGTCTCTTTTTGCTGACCGGTTGCGCCTCTGTTTCTGCGCGGAAGGTGATGCCGCTGGACGGATTTCGCCGCATCTACGTCGAACAACGACTGAACGACAACAACCGGCTCGATGAACTCCTCGTTGTGGCGCTCAAACGCCTCAACCGCGAAGCCTCCTCCGGCCCGCTCACGATGATGCCGGAGAACACCGACGCCGTGCTGACTTACGAGGACCGTTGGGCATGGGATTTCCGCAGTTATCTGATCGAGTTCAACTTGGAGATCCACGCGCTGCGCCCCAAAAAGAAGCTTGCGGACGCCCGATACTATCAGCCGTCCATCAAAACTCGATCACCCGCCGAGGTGATCCACGAGTTGCTGACGCCGCTTTTCGCCAAAAAATAGCTTCACGAAAATCCTCGCGGCTTGAGGGCGCCTCGGAGTTGAACGGGGTTGTCTCGACGCCGTGTCCTTGAAAACCGGCTCCGTCGCAACCGACATTGCGGCCGGGATCGACTCGTCTCTCCGGGTCTAATCTGCACGCTGCCGCCATGCATTGGACTCTGTTATTTATCGCCGCAGCCTTGGAAATTGTCTGGGCAGTTGGCCTCAAATTTACGGCCGGCTTTACGCGCCTCTGGTCCAGCGTGGGGGTAGCGCTGGCAATGGTCGCGAGTATCGGACTGCTGGCGGTCGCGGCGCGCGGCCTGCCCATCGGCACCGCCTACGCCATCTGGACAGGAATCGGCGCAGCAGGCACTGCCGTGGCGGGGATTTTCCTGTTCAATGAGAGCGCATCCGCTCCCCGCCTGATTTGCCTCACGCTGATCGTTGCCGGAGTGATCGGCCTGAAAGTTTTCAGCCGGTGACGCGATCAAGTGCCGCCCACCGATCCCAGCAAGGTGGATGCTTCATCGAGCCGGCTGGAGTAACTGTTGATGACTTCCGCAATCAACGCAGCGTAACGCTCAGCGTCCGGCCATTGGCGTTGTTCGATCGCTTCGCGCAAGCCGGGCAGGGTTTTGACGCCATAGCCGGTGTGTAATCCGGGCGCGTAGATCATGTGGCGAAACCAACTGCGGCCCGGCAGGCCCTCGCTTTTCAAAAGGCTTTGCTCGAGTCCCTGCAGCAGAGCGTTAAGGCGGATGCGATCCGTTTCTCCGCCCCTGGCATCGCGTTTGAGCGCCTGAGCCCGGGCCGAGTCGAAAGCTTTTGTCGCCTGTTTTAACCGCACCACCGCATTGTCGAGGGGAGCCAGATTCAACAGGGGAACGCGCGAGTCGGCCACTGGAGCAACGGCCTTTTCCGCCGGATCCGCCGCCAGCACAAAAAGTTCGTCGGCGACGAGCCGTTGCTGCAGTTCGGCACTCTCGCGCATGCCGTCCGCCAACTTGTGGATCTCGGTGGCGTACTGCGCAACTGCATCGAAAAAATCAGCCGCTTGATGCGGCAGGATGTCCGCATTAGCGGTGCGCAAGATGATGCGGCCGATCGTTTGCGCGAGCGCCACGCCGTACACGAAACCCGGATCCCCAAACCGCGAGAAATGATCGAACGTGTCGTAAGCCGAGTGGTAGCATCCATCCAGCTTCGCTTCGCCACCGAAACGCACGTCGAGCGACGCAATGCCCAAGTGTTGCAGGAAGGGAGAGTAATCTGAACCGGAACCCAACGCCCCGATCGGCGGGTTGGCTTCTCCGGCGACGAGCTTCGCGATTCGCCTGGCCTCTTCGTCCGCGCCCTTTCTGGCTCCGTCCACCATCATTTTGGCGCGCAAACGCTGCAACGCCGTCACGCGCGTTTGGGGGTCGCGGACGCTGGCCGCCACTTCCGCCGCGAGGGTTTGGAGCGAATGGCTGCCTCCCACGCGCAGGAAACCACGACCGTTCGTGTCGGAATTCACATAGAGCACTCCCTTGCGGCGCAGTTCTTCCGCGTGAGTTTCGCACCATTCAGTCGATCCGAGGAGGCCGGGTTCCTCACCATCCCAGCTCGCGTACACCAGCGTGCGCTTGGGCCGCCAGCCGTCCTTCGCGAGCGCCCCGAGCGCTTTGGCTTCGGCCATGAGCGCTGCATTCGCCGAAAGCGGATCCGCGGCGCCATGCACCCAGCCATCGTGGTGATTGCCGCGGATCACCCATTCATCCGGGCGTTCACTGCCTCTGAGCAGGGCGATGACATTGTAAATCGGCTTGAGACTCCAATCGGAGGCAATCGCGAGCCGAACTTTCGCGCCACCTGGCCCCAGATGATAGGTGATGGGCAACGCCCCGCGCCAGGCGGCCGGCGCCACGGGACCGCCCAAGGCTGCGAGCAACGGCTGGGCATCGGCATAGGACACCGGTAGAACCGGAATCTTGAGCACCGTCCTGGCTTCGTCGCGCGTGAGTCGCTTCGCGTTTTCCGTTGCCCCAATTCCCGGCGTCAGGGGATCACCTGGTTGGACGGGAAGATCGATAACCGAACCGCGTTGCACGCCATCCGGGGGACGATAAGGGCCCTTGGGATATGCCTCGCCGGCAGCGTAGCCGTCGTCAGCGGGATCCGAATAGATGATACAGCCGATCGCGCCCTGCTCATACGCCAGCTTCGGCTTGATCCCGCGCCAC
>JBEENF010000340.1:0-4676 GCA_041192325.1 Verrucomicrobiota bacterium | reverse complement strand
GCCTTCGTGTTCACGATCGGCGCGGCGCCCGGCTTGGGTCGCGCCGAACGCCAGGTGGCCGAACGCCAGTTCTTCAATTACGATTTGAACGTTCCGCGCGATCAGCAGCGGCTCTTCGGTGACGCGCAGTTGAGCGCGCAACTGCAGGTCGGCGCTTTCGGCGGACTCGATGCCGATCAAATCCAAAACTATGCCTTTCAACGCGGCGCCGCGCTTCACTTGGCGGACGCCTGGCATATTCCGGAAGCGACGCCGGCGGAAATCAGCGAAGCCATCAAAAAGTTGCGCATGTTTGCCAGCCCGGACGGACAGTTTGACGCAAAGTCTTATGCGACGTTTCGCGACAACCTCAAAACCAATCCCCGCGGCCTGAGCGAAGGCGACATCGCGCGCGTCATCGGCAACGATGTGCGCGTCGACAAGGTCAACAAATTGCTCGCCGGCCCGGGCTACGTCCTTCCGGCTGACATCAAGAATCAGCTGCTGCGCGCCGACACCACCTGGACGCTGGCGACCGCTTCCGTGGATTACGCGGCCTTCACGATTGATCTTAAGCCGACCGATGCGGACCTCACAAAATATCTGGAGGAAAACGCGTTTCGTTACGAAATCCCGCCCAAGGTCATGGCGGCCTACATCGATTTTCCCGCGGGTAATTACCTGGCGAACATCACCGTGACCGAGGCCGAAGTGCGCGCCTACTACGACCAGAACCCGGCCCGGTTCCCAAAGCCCGCCGATCCCAAAACGACTGATGCAAAACCTGCGGACGGCAAGGCTCCGACGCCAGTTCCAGCCGATCCCGCGGCGGATTTCGCCGTGGTGCGACCGCAGGTGGAAGCGGCGTTGAAGCGCGATCGGGCGCAGCAGAAGGCGGTCAAAGCCGCCAGCGATGTCGCCGTCGCGCTCTTCGAATCAAAGGTGCGCCCCGCGTCGCTCGATGCTTTTCTCAGCGAGCGCAAGCTGAGCGTCAAACCGCTGGCCCCGTTCACCCGCGACTCCGGACCGGCCGAACTCGGCGGTTCGCCGGAAATTGCAGCGGAAGGGTTCAAGCTCAACGCCGAGCGCTTTGTTTCGGAAGCATTGCCCACTCCTTCCGGCGCCGCCATTCTCGTTTGGAAAGACACGCAGGCCGCCCGCAAACCCCTGTTCAATGAAGTGCGGGAAAAGGTGCTGGCCGACTACCTCGAGAGTGAAAAGCGGAAGCGCTTCGTCGAATTGGGCAAATCGATCAAGACCCAGGTGGAAGCCCGGCTGAAGGCCGGCGACACCTTCGAAAAGGCCGTGGCGGCCGCATCCGGCGCCCCCAAGCTCGAGACCAAAACACTTCCGCCGTTCACGCTTCGCGATCGTCCGCAGGATATCGACTACTCCATTCTCGGGGCCTTGGATCCGCTCGAAAAGGGACAAGTTTCCGAAATGGTGATCAACGTCGACAAGGGACTCTTTGTTTACGCTATCGACAAGAAGGCCCCCGACCTGAGCGAGGCCAACCCGCGTTATGTCGAGACGCGCACCCAACTGGCCAGCTACTCGTCCCGCATGGGCGCTTCCGCTTACATCGCGGAACTCGTCCAGAAGGAACTCAAGAGGAGCGAACCCAAGGCCGAATAACTGTCCCCTCCCGGCGCCCCTCGCGTCACGCCCCATTATACCCCGCGAGTTGGACCAGCCGGATGCTGAGATCCGACCATCCTGATGCCGCTTCGAGCTTACGCCCCACTCATCCGGCCCTGTCGCCTTTGCGGCGAAGGTTTCGAGTGTCGTCAGGGGGCTGGGGCTGCGGTGTTGAAGGAATGCGCGCGGTGCGGACAAGCCGTGCGCCTCGTTGACGTCCAGCCGGTAAATTCTCCGAAACTTTCCTCCCCGCTTTCCGTCTCGCGCGCCAGACAGGCCGGCTTCACGGTGCTGAAACGCACCTCAGGTGGTGAGTTTGAAAGACAGTAGGTTTCGTTTGCGCACCGTGTTCCGCCCCGCATTTCCCCTCCTCCGGCTCTTCTTTTTCAATTCCGACATGCCACGTTCCAATGCCTGTGCCCTGCTGCTTCTGAGTTTACTAGCCGTCTCGCCCCTCGGGGCGCAGACCGCGCCCGTCCTTGCCCCGGACAAGCCATTGCTGGTCGAGGACGCCATCGCGCTCGCCATGCGGAAGAATTTTGACCTGCAGATTCAGGCGAACTCGACGGACCAGCAAAAGGAGACGCTCGCCATCGCACAGGCCGGCTTTGATCCCAGCGTCAACGCGACGGTGCTGCGCAATTTCAATGAGACCCCGGGGCGCAGCAGCAATCTCGAAGCCTCCTCCAGCGACACGACCAGCTTCCGCGCCGGCATCAGCCAGCCGCTCATCTGGACAAACGGCAGCTTGGGCCTCGCGGGAAATCTCGGCCGGTCCGCCACGAACAATGCTTTCAATCTCTTCAATCCCGCCTTCAGCAACAGCCTTACCGCCACGCTGAATCAGCCGTTGTTGCGCAACGCCGGCGGGGTCGCGGCGCGCTCGAACATCAACCGCACCAAGCTGGGCGTCAGCATTGCCTACATCAATTACAAGAGCCAGGTGCTCACCGTTGTCGCCGCGACCGAGAACGCGTATTACAGTCTGGTAGCGCAACGCGAAACCCTCCGCATCCGCCAGCTCTCGTTGCAACTTTCCCAGCGGCTCTACGACGAGAATCAGGCGCGGCGCACCACGGGCGTAATGACCGACCTCGATGTGCTTAGCGCCGAAGTGGGAGTCGCCAATTCCCGGCGCGGCGTGATTCAGGCGGAGCAATCGGTCCGCGATGCCGAGGATACATTGTTGAACCTGGTTAACGCCGCCGATTTCGACGCCCGCCCCGGCGCCGTGAAATTCAACGACTACACCGGAGGCGCGCCGAACTTTGCGGCCTCCTATAAACTCGCGCGCGACTACTATCCACCGACGCTTTCGGCCGCAGAGACGCTGAAGCAGCTGCAGATCGATTTGGAAACGGCCCGTCGCAATCTCAAGCCCATCCTCGATCTCACGGCATCCTACGGTTTTGCCGCCCGGCAGGTCAGCTCCGGCTACGGTGACGTCCTCTCGAATCTTGTCGACGACCATGGCAATAACTGGGGCCTCGGTCTCACTTACTCGATGCCGTGGGGACGCCGCGCCGACAAGGCGCGCTTCCGCCAGGCGCAACTTAATCTTGCGTCGCAGCAGCTCCGGCTCGACCAGGCCGAGCAGCAGCTGATGGTCAGTGTGCGCACTGCGGTGCGTTCCGTTGAAACCAATCTCGCCGCCGTTGAGATTGCCTCCAAAGCCACCATGCTGAGCGAAAAACAATACGAGCAGCAAAAAGCCCGTTTCGACGCCGGTCTCTCGACCAGCCGCGCCGTGTTGCAGGCGCAAGACGATCTGGAGAATACCCGCTTCCAGGAGTTGAGTGCGAAGCTCACGCTTCGTCGGGCCGCCAGCGAGTTGCGCCGGCTCGAAGGCACCTCGATCCAGCGTTACGGGATTCAGCTTCCACAATAAAACTTCCGGCCCGCCGGCCCTCACTCCTGGCGCGTCGCCCGTCGACGCGCTTTTTTGTGCCGCTTTGCGAATGACCATCATGATCGCAGGATTCTCGCCAAGGCGCGGCGGCATCGGTTTCCTCACCACCGTATGACTGCCGCCATTCTCGTTCGACTTGTCTTTTGGTTTTGGTTCGGGGCGGCGATTCTGGCTGGAAATGCCCTGCTGTTGCAGCAGGTGTCTCCGCCGGCAGTTCCGGCCTTGGTCTTCACTCTGGCCGCCCTGCTGCTCCTCCTTTATTTTCGAATTCCCCCCCTGCGCGCGTGGGTGCAAACGGTCCCGCTGCGCACGCTCGTTCTACTCCACGTCGCGCGCTACGCCGGCCTCGTTTTTCTTTATTTACACCACCGCGGCCAGTTGCCTTTTGCTTTTGCGGTGCCGGGCGGTTTCGGTGAAATCGCCGTAGCAACGTTCGCGTTGCCCGTGGCGCTCGCGCCTTTGAGCGATTCGGCTCGGCTGCGGGCCACCCGGATCTGGAACATCGCCGGGCTGGCAAACATCCTTTTTATCCTCGTGACCGCGATTCAGATCAGTCTCGAAGCGCCGGCGGAAATTCGGGCGCTCACTTATCTTCCCCTTAGCCTGTTGCCCACCTTCCTGGCGCCGCTGATCATCGCGACGCACGTCATCATCTTCATTCGGGCAACGGAGGATTAACGCGGCGCTGTCGTCCCCGATTCGGTTCCGTCCCGCGCAGGGTTGCCGAGCCGTCATTCTTGTTTCGTCCGCAGCAGCAGCTCCGGACCCTCTGGGCGCTTCGGGACCGGCGGCCTGCGCTGCTCAAGCGGGCCCAAACAATTCGTCGCAGTCTTTCAGCCCGCTCGCGTCAAGCACCCGATGCGCCGGCAGTTGCGAGCGAAACCAGGTGCGCTGCTTCTTTACCAAGCGGCGGGTGTCCCGGATGATGAGCGGCGCGAGCTCATCCGCCGTGATGGCGCCGTCGAGCAGCGAGAGCGTCTCCCGATACCCGATCGCAGCGGCCGCGCTGGGGTTTCGCTCCAATCCCACTGCCCGCAGGCGTCGCACTTCCTCGATAAGGCCGGAGCGCAACATGGCCGCGACTCGCTCATCGATGCGCTGCTCCAGTTCCGCCGGCGCGCGCTCCAAGCAGGTCAATTCCACGTGCCAA
>JBEENF010000339.1:0-4677 GCA_041192325.1 Verrucomicrobiota bacterium | reverse complement strand
GCTCTCTGTTTCGGACGGCTTCGCCAGCCACGGCGCTGAGCGCGAAGAATCTGGAGGTCCGTTTTGTTACCGACCACAAGATGGACGACGGCCGGTTCAATAACAACGGCTGGCTCCAGGAATGCCCGGATCCGATCACCAAAATATCGTGGGACAACGCGATCCTGGTGAGCCCCAAACTGGGACGTGAACTTGGGATCGATCCCTCTGGTTCATTGATCCAAGTTGCGCGCAAAGAGGAAGCTTCCTTCACGATGGGGAAGGAAAACGCGTTTGTTTTCGAGCTGACCGTGGGCGGCCGGAAGGTTCGTGGACCCGTTCATATTCAGCCTGGGCTGTCGAATTACACCGTGATTGTGCCGCTTGGCTATGGCCGCACGGCGGTTGGCCATGTTGGCAAAGGCACGGGCTTCAGCGCTTACCCGTTGCGGACTTCGACCGCCATGCACGTGGCCACGGGCGCTACTCTGACGAAGACCACGGCGCGGGCTTTTCTGGCGAATACGCAGGAACACTGGTCGATGGAAGGCCGGGATATCATCCGTGAGGCCAACTTCGAAAAAAACGCGAAGAGCAACGGCAACAGTTATCAGGAAACGCCGGGCTTCGTTTCGACCTTTGGCATGGAATCGCACTCGCCCACCATTCTGGGCGAATACGGTGAGAAGATGTCACCCCAGGATCGCGCTTCCAAGATCCCGCGCGGCAACTCGCTGTATGAGTCGCCGAAGTTTGACGGTCTGCATCAGTGGGGTATGTCGATCGACTTGAACACCTGCATCGGCTGCAATGCCTGTGTGGTGGCCTGCCAGGCGGAAAACAATGTTCCGATCGTCGGCAAGGATCAGGTGCTCCGCGGCCGTGAAATGCACTGGCTGCGCATTGATCGCTACTATTCCAACGGCACCATCGACGCGGGCGCTTTTGGCGGCGAAGGTAATCGCGAGCTGCCGGAAGACCTGCAGGTTTCACTGCAGCCCATGGCGTGCGTACATTGCGAACTTGCGCCGTGCGAGACGGTGTGTCCGGTAAACGCCACGGTGCACGACGAGGAAGGCCTCAACGTGATGGCCTACAACCGTTGCATTGGCACCCGGTATTGTGCGAACAATTGCCCGTACAAGGTTCGTCGGTTTAATTTCTTCGACTGGAACGAGCGTTCGCTCGATCAGCTTTATCTGAGCCAGTTGGCGCCTTTCGGCATGCCGGAAGTCGTGAAGATGGTGAAGAACCCCGAGGTTTCCGTGCGCATGCGCGGCGTCATGGAAAAGTGCACCTATTGCGTGCAGCGCATCCAAAACGGCAAGATCCAGCACAAGGTGAAGGTCGCTCAAGCCGGGAAGCCGGGCGATGTAGTCGTTCCCGATGGCTCGATCAAAACCGCCTGTGAGCAGACCTGTCCGGTGGGTGCGATTACTTTTGGCAACATTCTGGATCCGAACAGCGCGGTTATGAAAGCGAAGGCGCGGGAGCAGGATTATGCCGTTCTCGGTTATCTCAACACCCGTCCCCGCACCACGTATTCCGGGAAGCTGCGCAATCCAAACCCAGCGATGCCGGACTACGATTCGCTGCCGCTGAGCCGCATCGAATACAACAAGAAGAATGTTCCGGCCGGACACGGTCCCACTGCGTCACACGACGCGCACAGTCATGGCACAGCGCACACGCCTGAAGCAGCAGCTAAGAAGGGCGGGCACTAAAATGAATCAGCCTTTTGCCGGCCTTAGTTTGTTTTCCTGCTTCGCAAGGAGCCGGGCTTGCGTCTCCCCCCGCTTCGGCTTGGGGCATCGCCCTAATTTTGCTGGAGGACTTAGCTGATGGCTCACACTTCAGAACATGCGGTCGCGGCGCCCGCGATCTTGAGCGAGGTCAGGCCGGCCGTCCTGCCTCGCGCAATTCTCGTCCAAAACAATCGGAGTTTTTCGTGGATCACGGAAAAGATCTGCGGAATTATCGAAGGTAAAACGCCGGCGTGGTGGTGGGTTTGTTTCATTCTCGCCTGCTTCATCGCCTCCTTCACCGTCGGCGGCATCACCTATCTGGTCGCGACAGGGGTTGGCGTCTGGGGTCACGCGAATCCGGTCAATTGGGCCTGGGACATCGTTAATTTCGTGTTCTGGATCGGCATCGGCCATGCCGGTACCTTGATTTCCGCCATCCTGTGCCTCCTCCGGCAGAAGTGGCGCACGTCCATTAATCGCGCCGCGGAAGCGATGACGATCTTTGCCGTCGTTTGCGCCGCGATTTTCCCGGTCTTCCACGTCGGTCGGGTGTGGTACGCCTGGTATCTCTTTCCCATCCCAAACTCGAATGTGGTTTGGCAGAATTTCCGCTCACCGCTTGAGTGGGACGTCTTCGCGGTTTCAACTTACGGTACGGTCTCGGTTTTGTTCTGGTATATCGGCCTGATCCCCGATCTCGCGATCTTGCGCGACCGTTTTTTCACCGCCGGCAACAAATTCCGCTCCTTCCTTTACGGTTTGTTTGCCATGGGCTGGCGGGGTTCCAATCGCCATTGGAGCAATTACGAAATGGCGTACCTGATTCTTGCCGGTATTTCCACACCGCTGGTGCTTTCGGTGCACACGATCGTTTCGTTCGATTTCGCCGTGTCACTCCTGCCGGGTTGGCATACGACCATTTTTCCCCCGTATTTCGTCGCAGGAGCCATTTTCTCCGGCTTCGGCATGGTGCTCACGCTCATGCTGCCACTGCGCGCGATCTACCATTTGGAGGATTTGATCACCCAGTATCACATCGACTGCATGTGCAAGGTAACGTTGGCCACGGGAACGATCGTCGGATACGCCTATGGCATTGAGTTCTTCATCGCTTGGTATGGCGCAAATCCCTATGAGGGGTTTGCGTTTATCAACCGGGCGTTTGGGCACTACGCCTGGGCCTATTGGATCATGATTTCCTGCAATGTGATCACGCCGCAGTTCTTCTGGTTTAAAGCGGTGCGGGAAAACACGACCTTCGTGTGGGTGCTGTCGATCTTCGTGAACGTCGGTATGTGGTTTGAGCGTTTCGTGATCATTGTCACTTCGCTCGCCCGCGATTTCCTGCCTTCGAGCTGGGGCTATTATTCGCCGAGCATCGTGGAAATCTTCACTTTCTTTGGGACCTTCGGCGTGTTCTCGGTGCTTTTCCTGCTCTTTATCCGATTCCTCCCCATCATGCCCATGGCTGAGCTCAAGGCGGTGACGCCTCAAGCGGATGTGCATGGCGGCCACGACACTCCCGGTCACACCACTGGTTTCGGCGATCCCGTGAACGTCGAACAAGGTGGCGCGGGTTCCAAGCATTAACCGGACCATGGCTGCTCCTTCCTACGGCCTGATCGCCACCTTTGAAACCGCTCCCGAGCTTTACCATGCTGCGGAAAAAGTTCGCGATGCCGGCTATCGGCATTGGGATTGCATTACCCCGTTTCCGGTTCACGGCCTCGACAAGGCCATGGGCCTGAAGCGTTCGATCGTTCCGCGTATCTCCCTCGCGGGAGGAATCCTGGGATTTTTTACCGGAATGACGATGATTTGGTGGACGGGCGCTTACGATTATCGGCTGATCGTCGGCGGCAAACCGCTCTTCAGTCCAATGTTTGCGTTTCCGGTGAGCTACGAATTGACCATTTTGTTCACGGCGTTCGCGACCATCATTGGCATGTTCGTCGTGAACGGGTTGCCGATGCACTATCATCCTGTCCTGAAGTACGACCAAATCCGGCGGGGCATGGACGACACCTTTTTTATTGTCATTGAAGCGCGCGATACGCGTTTCAACGCCGCAAACACCAAGGCCCTGCTTGAGCAGGCTGGCGGTAAAAACATCTCGGAGCTGGAGGCCTGAGCCATGCGCAACCTCTACCTCGTCACCTTTTTTGCGTGCGTCCTCGTAGTCTCAATCTTGGGACTGCGCGGGGATATCTTTACCTCTCCGCCAATGGACGTTTTTCCGGAGTGGGCGTTTCCTGGCATGAAATATCAGCCGCGTTATCGTCCCCAAGGCGCGAGCGCCTTCTTTGCGGACGGGCGGGCGGATCGTGTGCCGCCGCCCCATACCGTCGCCCGCGGAATCCTGCGTGAAGACGACGCGCTCTACGCCGGCAAAAACGCGGCGGGAGAATTCGCCCGCGGCTTTCCCGGCGCGATCGCGGTGGATCAGGCATTCCTCGAGCGTGGACGCGCTCAATACCAAATCTATTGCGCTCCCTGTCACGGCGGCTTGGGCGATGGCAATGGAATCACCAAACGATACGGCATGGGCACGACCCCGACCTATCACGACGACCGGATTCGCAATATGGCGGAGGGGGAGATTTTTAACACCATCACCAACGGCAAGAACACCATGCTGCCTTACGCGGATAAAATCGCGCCGGAGGATCGCTGGGCAGTTGTCGCTTATGTGCGCGCGCTGCAGCGGTCGCAGCAGGGTCGCGCTGCTGACGTGGTCGATGCCGCTGCCCGTCAGAAACTCGGCATACAATGAGCACTCACGCTGCCACTGCCCCCGCCGCCGGTCTTCCTGCTGACGCTTCGTCCGCTGCTGCAGCCAGCAAGGCTCTGATGATTGGGTTCATCGGCCTTGGGCTCACCGCGGTGGGAATTTTTGTATCCGGCGCGGCAAACATCGCGATGTCGTATTTGGTCGGCGTCACCTACTGGACGG
>JBEENF010000338.1:0-4715 GCA_041192325.1 Verrucomicrobiota bacterium | reverse complement strand
TCGAATACCCACACGTAGCCCTGCTTGCTGACTTGCGCTACGACATCGATCGCTTTGCCGCCCTGCCGAATCGTCAGTAGTTTGGGCGCGGTCGGATTGTCGTAATCCCAGATGTCGTGATGGACCATCTGGTAGTGCCACCGCCGTTTGCCGGTGCGGGCATCCAACGCGAGCAGACAGTTGGCGTAGAGATTGTCGCCCACGCGATCCGCGCCGTAAAAATTGTATTTCGCGCTCGCGGTCGGCGCGAAAAGGATGCCCCGCTTTTCGTCGACGGTGAGTTCGGACCACACGTTGGCGCCGCCCACATTTTGGCGCGCGTCCTTCGGCCAGGTCTCGGCCCCCGGTTCCCCGGCGCGGGGAATGGTGCGGAACGTCCACACCAGTTTTCCCGTTTGCGCGTGAAATGCCCGGATGTCGCCCGGCGCGGAGCCATAGCCCTGGTTCGTGGCGGAGCCGAGGATGATGAGATCCTCGAACACGCGGCCCGGCGAAAGCGACTGCGCGAGCGCGAACGAATTCGGGTCGCGGTCGAGCCCCTGTTTCAGATCGACGCTGCCGCCGGCGCCGAAGGTGGTGACGAGCTTGCCCGTGCGCGCATCGAGAGCGCGAAGCGCGTGATTGCTGGCGAAAAGCACATGGCGGTGCGCGCGGTCCTTCGATTCCCAATAATTGATCCCACGCGTCGTGATGACGGTCGTATCCGCAGGGTGGTCATACTTCCAGACTTCCCGGCCCGTCGTCGCGTTCAGGGCGATGATGGCGCTGTTTTTGCCCATGACGATCATGAGGTCGTCAACCACGACGGGGCTGAAGAAATAGCGTTTGTCCTCGCCGATCGGATATGACCACGCGATCTGCAGTTTCGCGACGTTCGCCGGGGTAATCTGGCTGAGGGCGGAATATTGGGAAGAGTCGGGCCCGCCGCCGTAATCGCGCCAGGTCGTATGCGGCTGTCCGGCGAAAGCCGTTAGTCCGGAAAACAGGAGCGCGGCGCAGGCGAAGGGGGGAACGCGTTTCACGATGTGAACTACGGCGGTCAGACCCGACCCGGTCAAAGCTTTGCGCTGTCAATAGTTGGGGGTGCTCCACTTGCCGAAGGCAAACTCCACGCTCGTCACCGGGGCTCCGCTGCCTAAATGATTTCCGTTTCATGGACACTTCTTCCGCCTCCGCCCTGATCCCAGCCGAACGCATTCTTCTCGGGCCCGGACCGAGCCCGGTGCCGCAACGGGTGTTGCGCGCGATGGCGGCGCCGACCCTTGGGCATCTCGACCCGCAATACCTCGCCATCATGGATCGCACCTGCGCGATGCTGCGCGAGGTGTTCCGGACAAAGAATGCGCTCACGTTCCCGGTGAGCGGCACCGGCATGGCGGGCATGGAGTGCGTCGCGGTGAATCTGTTGGAGCGCGGCGACGAGGCCATCGTCGGGGTTAACGGCGTGTTCGGCACGCGCATGAAGGACGTGATGGAACGCTGCGGCGTCACGGTGCATGCCCTCGAGGCGACGTGGGGCGAGGTCATCCCGCTGGAGCAGGTGAAGGCGGCGCTCGACGCGCACCCGAAGGCGAAACTCGTCGGGATCGTGCACGCGGAGACCAGCACGGGCGCGCATCAACCCCTCGAGGGCTTCGCCGAGCTCGTGCATTCGCGCGGCGCGCTGTTCGTGGTCGATGCGGTCACGAGCCTGGGCGGTCACGAATTACGCGTGGACGACTGGGGGATCGACGCGATTTACAGCGGCACGCAAAAGTGCCTGAGCTGTCCTCCGGGCTTGTCGCCCGTCAGTTTCGGCGATCGTGCGCTGGCGGTGATGGATGCGCGCAAGACCAAGGTGCAATCGTGGTACCTCGATGTGTCCATGCTGCGGAAATATTACACGGGCGGCGGCGGGGGTGGTCGCGTTTATCATCACACCGCGCCGATCAACATGACGTACGCGCTGCATGAGGCGCTGACGATCGTGCTGGAGGAAGGGCTCGACGCGCGCGTGGCCCGGCATGCCCAGATGCACGCGCGGCTGCGCGCGGGCTTGGAGGCGATGGGGCTCAACTACATCCCGAAGCGGTCGCTCCATACCTTGAACTGCATTTCCATTCCCGCGGGCGCGGACGATGCAAAAGTCCGCCGTCGGCTGCTTGAGGAGTACGGCATCGAAATTGGCGCCGGCCTCGGCCCCATGGCGGGCAAAGCGTGGCGCATCGGTTTGATGGGGCACGGTTCCACCGTGCGAAATGTCGATCTGGTGCTGGCCGCATTGCGCACCGTGCTCGCCTGAGCCACGCTGCGGCATGTCAGCCCACGTGCTTCAACGCCTGACCGCACTGCTGCCGCCGGAGCGGTTCATGCGCGGCCCGGAGCAACTGGCCGCTTACGAGAGCGACGGGTTGACGGCGTTTCGCACCACGCCGCTCGCGGTGGCGGTGCCGGAAACGCAGGAAGAGGTGATCGCCCTCGTGCGCTTTTGCCGGGACGAAAAACTCCCCTTCGTGGCGCGCGGCAGCGGCACGAGCCTCTCGGGCGGATCGCTGCCCGTCGCCGGCGGCATCGTCATCGCGTTAAACCGCTTGAATCGCATCCTGCGACTCGATCCGGCGCAGCGCATCGCGGTGGTCGAACCGGGCGTGATCAATCTGGCCGTCACCGCCGCGGCGGCGCCGCACGGGCTGCATTTTGCGCCGGATCCCTCGAGCCAGCAAATTTGCACCATTGGGGGAAATGTGGCGTTCAACTCCGGCGGCGCGCATTGCCTGAAATATGGCATGACCTCGAATCACGTGCTCGGCCTCAAGGCGGTGCTCGCCACGGGTGAAGTCGTGGAGTTCGGCGGGGAAAGCCGGGAACAGGTCGGCCCCGATTGGACGGGATTGTTCGTGGGCAACGAGGGGCTTTTTGGGATCACGTTGGAAATTACGCTGCAGCTGCTGCCGCGCGCGGAGACGTTTCACACCGCGCTCGCCGGCTATCGCACGCTGGAGGAGGCCGGTGACGCGGTGACCGCAGTCGTTGCCAGTGGGCTGCTGCCCGGCGCGATCGAGATCATGGACAGCCTGGCGCTCGAGGCGGCGGTGGCGGCGGTGCACGCCGAGTATCCCGCCGGATGCGAGGCGGTTTTGATCGTGGAACTCGAAGGGCCGCGGGAAGTGGTCGCCATCGATCGCGAGCGGCTGGCGGTGATCCTGGCGCAAAGCGATCCGGTGGAGGTACGGGTGGCGCGCGATGCGGCGGAGCGCGCCGCGATTTGGAAAGGCCGCAAGAGCGCCTTCAGCGCGGTGGGCCGGTTGTCCCCGGATTTTATCGTGCAGGATGGCGTCGTGCCGCGGCGCAAACTCGGGGAGGCTTTGCGCAAGATCAGCGAGTGGTCGCGCGAGGTGGGGATTCGCTGCGCGAATGTGTTTCATGCCGGGGATGGCAATTTGCACCCGTTGATTCTCTACGATGGGCGCGAGCCGGGAGCCTTGGAGCGCGCCGAGGTGCTGGCGGGTCGGATTCTGAAAATGTGCGTGGAAATGGGCGGGTCGATCACCGGCGAGCATGGGATCGGGGTGGAAAAGCGGGACTATCTGGCTGACATGTTCTCGGCGGAGGAGATCGCCTGTCTTAAACGCATTCGCCACGCCTTCGATCCGCTGGGTATTTCCAATCCGGGCAAGATGTTCCCCCTCGCGGGCGCGCCGGCGCTCGTGCAATCGGGGCTGCATCCGCTCGAAAAAGCCGGCGTAATTTCGCGGGAATAAACGCTGATGTCCGCCCCGCTGCTTCAACCCTCCACGCCGAGCGAAGTTGCCGAGGCGGTGCGCTCGGCGGCCCGGGTCATCCCCGTCGGCGCCGGCACCAAGTCCAGACTCGCCGCAGTCGGCAATGAGTATCAGCGCATTTCGCTCACCGGTGTGCGCGGCATCGTCGAGTATGATCCGAGCGAATACACGTTTACCGCGTGGGCCGGAACGCCGGTGAAGGAGATTGTGGCGGCGCTGGCGGAGCGGGGCCAATACCTGCCTTTCGATCCGGTTTTGCTGGCGGCGGGCGCCACCCTCGGTGGAACCCTCGCCGCGGGGATCAGCGGACCGGGGCGGCTGCGGTTTGGCGGACTGCGGGATTTTATCCTCGGCGTGCAATTCGTCGACGGCGAGGGCCGGCTGCTGCGCATGGGCGGAAAGGTCGTGAAAAACGCCGCCGGTTTCGATGTGCCCAAGTTTCTGATTGGCAGCGCGGGGCGTTTTGGCGTGTTGACCGAACTCACCTTCAAGGTGTTTCCCCGGCCGGAAGCCACGCGCACGCTCCGACTGGAGGCAAAGGATGCCGCGGCCAAAATGCGCCTGCTGATGGAAGCCGCGACCACGCGGTGGGAATTTCAAGCCGTCGACGCCGCGCTCGAGGAGGGGGCGGTTTTTGCCCGGGTGGGCGGTCCGGCGGCGGCCCTTGATGCGCTGGCGGCCGATATCATGAGCCGTTTTCCCGGCGCCGCGATGACCGATGGCGATGCCGCGTACCTCTGGCAGAGCCTGATCGAATTTCGCTGGGCGCACACGGGCGGGACGCTCGTGAAAGTCGCGCTCACGCCGGGCGCGGTGGCCGACTTTATCGCGCAGCTCCGGGCGCAGGACGGCGTGCGCGGCTGGATTGGCGCGGGCGGCAATGCCGGTTACCTGTCGCTCCCGCCCGGCGCGACGCTGCCGACGCTGCCCTGGCCGGCCGTGACCTTGCGGGGT
>JBEENF010000337.1:0-4722 GCA_041192325.1 Verrucomicrobiota bacterium | reverse complement strand
GGGCGTGTCGCTGGGCTCTACCGCAACTGCGGCCTGCAAAATCGCCGGACCCGAATCCAATTCCGGCACGACGTAATGCACTGTGCATCCCGAGATGCGCACACCCGCCGCAAGCGCCTGTTCATGAACGTGAAGTCCCTTGAACGAGGGCAGGAGCGAGGGATGGATATTCACGATCCTCCCTTCCCAGCGTTTGGCAAAGGAAGGACTTAAAAGACGCATGAAGCCGGCGAGGCAGACGAATTCGGTTCCGGCCTCGCGGAGTTTTTCATCCATCGCGTCGTCAAAGGCTTCACGGCTGGCGAATTTCTTATGCGGCAGGGTGACGGCGGGAATATTGGCCTTTGCCGCGCGTTCGAGACCGTAAGCGCCTTCCATATTGGAAAGCACGAGTTTGATTTCGGCGGGAAAACCGGGCGTTGCGCAGGCATCGATCAAGGCCTGCAGATTGCTGCCGCGCCCGGAAACGAGCACCGCGACTTGCAGCCGTGTCATTGCTTCAGCGCGCCCGTGTAGCGCACTTCCGGTTCTTCGCTGGAGGCGCGCACCAGCGTGCCGATGCGGTAAGCGCGTTCATTGTGATTTTGAAATGCCTCGATCACCGCCCCCGATTTGGACGCTTCGACGACCGCGATCATGCCAATGCCGCAATTGAAGGTCGTCAGCATGTCGGCGTCATCGAGCCCGGCCTCGTTCTTCAGCCATGCAAAGACCGGCGGCAACGGCCAGGACGAAAGTTCGATGGCGGCATCGAAGCCATTCGGCAATACGCGCGGCAGATTGCCGGTGACGCCCCCGCCAGTGATATGCGCGAAGCCTTTGACGCCGCTGGTTTTGATCGCCGCGAGCGCGCTTTTCACATAAAGGCGTGTCGGCGCGAGCAACGCGTCAGCAAGGCTGATGCCACGCTCGAAGGGCGCCGGCCCATCGAGCGTGTGGCCGTTGGCGATGAGAACTTTGCGCACCAGCGAATAACCGTTGGAATGAACGCCCGACGAGGCAATGCCGATCAGGCAGTCGCCCTCGCGCATGTCGTTCAAAAGAGGCAGTACCGCACCGCGTTCGACCGCGCCGACGGAAAATCCCGCGAGATCGAAATCGCCCTTGGCATAAAGGCCGGGCATTTCCGCCGTCTCACCGCCAATCAAAGCGCAGCCCGATTCCTTGCACGCCCGGGCAATGCCTTCGACGACTTCCGCCGCTTCGGCGACATTCAGCGCGCCGGTCGCGTAGTAATCGAGAAAGAACAAAGGTTCGGCACCCTGCACGACAATATCGTTCACGCACATGGCAACCAGATCCTGACCAATGGTCTGGAAGGATTTGGTCTCGATGGCGAGCTTCAGTTTGGTGCCGACGCCGTCCGTGGAGGCAACGAGGAGCGGGTCCTTGAAGCCGGCTTCCTTCAGGTCGAACAAACCGCCGAATCCGCCCAGCGCCGCGCCCGCACCGCGCCTTGCCGTCGCCTTGGCGGCAGGGCCGATACGCGCAACCAATTCGTCCCCGGCATCGATATCGACGCCGGAATCCTTGTAGGTCATGCGGTTGCGGCCGGTAGGCGGGGTCTGTGTCACAATTCGAAGCTGTAAGGGGCCGTGCCGGGCGGCGCAAGGCACGTAAATATCTCACCCACAATCGTCTTTCCTGACCGGGCTGACGCGATAGTGCTCGCCTTGGGCCTGATTTCTATTTTACACCGTGACTGGCTATATTCGGGGGCCGAAGAGGAAAGACTATGAAGCGCTTATCGGTCGCGGTCGCATTGTGGCTCGCTCTTGCCACGTCTCCGGGTTTTGCGGCGGATGCCGGTCTCTACGCGGTGCCGGGCGTTGCGGTGGATGCGACCTCGAATTCCGCAGCCGCCGCGCGCGATATCGCGCTGGCGCAGGGGCGTCCCATCGCGTGGCAGCGGCTTTACCGCCGCCTGACGCCGCCGGATGCCTGGGGCAACCAACCCAATCCCGACGGCGCGACGCTGGAACGCATGATTCTCAGCATGGAGATCGGCAATGAGCGGCGCAGCACCACGCGCTACCTCGCCGAGGTCACCTATAATTTTAATCCGAATGAAGTGCAGGCGCTTCTGCGCCGCAGTTCGATTCCCTTTGCCGATGCGCGCGCCCGGCCCGTTCTGGTCGTGCCGATCATGAATGGCAGCTTCGATCCGCAAAGCCCCTGGGCGCAGGCCTGGACACAGCCATCCATTGCACAAGGGTTGGTTCCTGTGGTTCTGCCGAATGGTGATGCGCTGGACCAGCCGGTGCTGGGCCAGCCGGGGCTCGGCGGGTTGGGCTGGGATCAGCTGGCGCCGCTCGCTGAACGTTATGACGTCGCAGGCGTCGTAATCGCCACCGCTACCCCGGACGGCAATGCGGCGCAGCTCAGCATTGTCGGTCCCACGGGCCGGCAGGTGGAATCGCTCGCCTTCGCACAATCCTCGTTTGGCGCGACGGCCGATGCCGCCGCTCAGCGAATCGCCGAAGACTGGAAAGAACGCGCCGCTGTTGATTACAGCCGCCGGTCGCGTCTGACCGCCGATGTTGTTTTTGCGCGTCCTGGTGATTGGCCCGCCATCCGTCAACGTCTGGCGTCGGTCGGAACCGTTGCGGGAGTCGATGTACTCGGCATTTCGACCACGGAAGCGCGCGTCGAACTTTCGTATTTCGGCGAGCCGGAGCAGCTTTCCGATGCGATGGCCGAGCAGAATCTGAATTTTGCCCCCGCACAGGGTGGCTATCTGCTCCGGCTCGGCCCACCCGCGCCGAACCGGCAATAGCGGATGCTGCGCCATCTGCCGAACATGCTGACGGGGCTTCGTCTGGCCGCCGCGCCCGCGACGGCGGGCCTGCTGACGACCGGGCATTTCGAAGCGGCGTTTGGTATTTTCGCATTCGCAGGTGTTTCGGATGCGGCGGATGGGTTTTTGGCTAAGCGCATGGGCGTTACGTCGCGTCTTGGGCGTTTTCTCGATCCCGCTGCCGATAAGGCGTTGCTGCTCGCCGCTTTCATCACCCTGACGATCATCGGCGATGTTCCGCTATGGCTGACGCTAGCGGTGCTGTTCCGCGAAGTGTTGCTGATGTGCGGCATTCTGGTTGCGCTGATGGCCCAGGCGCAGATCACGGTAAGGCCGCTTTTCATCGGCAAGACTGCGACGGCTTTGCAGATCGTCTATGTCAGCGTGCATCTCGCGGCGCTGGCCTTCAGTTTCGACCTCGCCCCTTTCGAGCCTGTGGCTGGCTATACCGTTGCGGCGCTGGCGCTCCTTTCCGGGCTGTCCTATTGCGGCGTATGGCTGCGCGCCTTGCGTAGCCGCCCGCGCGAAAGCGCCACCGGTTCCTGACCTTTGGCACGCCAACTCCCGCTTCCTCTTGAGCTTCGTCCGGCGCTCACCCGCGAGGATTTCATTGTCGCGCCCTCGAATGCGGCAGCCGTCCGCTTCATCGACAGCTGGCCTGATTGGCCTTCGCGCCGGGGAGCACTATTCGGACCGAAGGGCTGTGGCAAAAGCCATCTCATCGAAGTCTGGCGCGCCGCCACCGGCGCGCTCCATCTGTGCGCCGAAGATCTGACACCCGAATGGGTGCTGTCCGCGCCGCCCGCGGCGGCCATCGCCATCGAAAATATCGATAGCTTGAGCACGGCGCCTACGGCGGATCGCGACGTGGCGTTGCTGGCGCTGTTCGAGCGCCCGCTGGGAACGCTGTTGTTTACCGGAGAGGGGCCGCCTGCGGGCTGGCCGGCGGCGACCGGCGACATACGCTCACGCTTCGCGGCCTTGCTGGCAATCGCGATGGAACCTCCGGGAGATGCCCTCTTGGGAGACCTCGCCCGCAAATTATTCGCCGACCGCCAGTTGCGGGCGCCCGATGCCGTGATTGCACGCATGCTCAGCGCACTGGAACGTACACCTGCGGCGGTGTCCGCGTTTGTGGCCGCGGCCGATGCCAAAGCGTTGGCGGAGCGACGCCCCATCGGGGAACGGCTGGTACTCGACCTGCTGGACGAGACGGAACGGGACTAACTTCCCGTTCATTGGCAATAAATTCACCAAAATGGGATGACCTTGGGGACGGATTGCCACTAGGCTGGTCCTGGTCATCCCCGTGAGAGGGGCGATATTCCCTTTGATTGCAACGGGAAGAAGAAATTTGGGAAGGCGTTGACGGTCTTGAATACGGGAACACCCAGATTGGAAGTGGTGCCGGTCCTGTCGCCGGAAGCAAGCAGCACGGGCGATAAGCGCGCGGGCGATTCCGGCATCGTGCCAGAAAGCCCGCCATCTGCGGCGGGTTCACCTGAACCTGCCTCCGATGCCGAAACGCCGCTTTCGCAGGCGCCTCTGATAACGTTCAATTCACCGGCCCGCTTTATTAACCGCGAATTGTCCTGGCTGGCATTTAACCGCCGCGTTCTTGAAGAGGCGCAGAATGAGCGCCACCCGCTTTTGGAACGCCTGCGGTTTCTGTCGATCTCGGCGTCGAATCTCGACGAATTCTACATGGTCCGCGTTGCCGGTCTGAAAGGCATGATCGGGGCGGGGATCGTCACCCCGTCGGATGATGGCCTGACGCCGGGCCAGCAATTGGCGCGTGTCGATGCGCTGGCGGGCGAACTGATCAAAGATCAGCAGAAAATCTGGGCCGATCTCAGCGCTGCGCTGGCGGAGGCCGGTGTTGCGGTCGTTCGTCCCGACGGACTTTCAAATGAAGAACGCGCCTG
>JBEENF010000336.1:0-4725 GCA_041192325.1 Verrucomicrobiota bacterium | reverse complement strand
GCTCCTGTGCGCCTATGCCGAAAGCGATGATGGGCTGCACTGGCGCAAACCGGTTCTGGGATTGTTCGAATTCCAGGGCTCGAAGGCCAACAACATCGTCATGGGTCCCATCACGATCGGAAAAATGAAAGTGAATGCAGCCCATCCGGCGGTCTTCAAGGACGAGAATCCGAACGCGGCCGCAGACGCGCGTTACAAGGCGTTCTTCCCCGTCACGAATCCAAAGGGGCTGCTCCCGTTCAAGTCCGCTGACGGCATACATTGGTCGCCGATGAGCGACCATCCGGTGATCACAGACGGAGCATTTGATTCACAAAATCTCGCCTTTTGGGACGGTGTCCGCGGCGAATATCGGGCGTATTGGCGGTATTTTACCGCGGGGAGCGCCCAAGACCAGGCGCTGGGAGACGCCGGCAAAGGCAATCGCAGCATCAGGACCGCGACGTCGGCGGATTTCTTAACTTGGAACGATCAGGCTGACTTGAGTTATGCCGATGCGGCGCGGGAACAGCTCTACACGAATCAGATCAAGCCCTACCACCGGGCGCCGCATTTGCTGGTCGGTTTTCCCACTCGATATGTCGATCGAGGCTGGTCGGATTCAATGCGGGCGTTGCCAGAGCGCGAACACCGGGAATTGCGGGCCAGCGCGCGGCAACGCTATGGGACCGCGATAACCAAAGGGTTGATCATGACCAGTCGCGATGGGGTGAATTTCAAGCGGTGGAGTGAGGCCTTTCTTCGCCCAGGCATCGAACGCGAGGGAACCTGGAATTATGGCCAGCAATACATCGGCTGGCACTTGGTGGAGACCAAATCTGCCATCGAAGGTGCCCCCAATGAACTTTCGCTCTACGCCCTGGAAAGCTATTGGACCGGCAATAGCAGTGCGCTCCGTCGCTACACTCTGCGGATGGATGGATTCGTTTCAGCCCACGCGCCGATGACGGGAGGGGAACTTTTCACCAAGCCCCTCATCTTCAAAGGCGGCAGGCTGGAGCTGAATTTCGCGACGTCCGCCGCCGGTGAAGTTCGGATCGAGCTGCAGGACGCCACCGGCCGGCCGCTGCCGGGATTTACGCTCGAAGACTGCCCGCCAATTTTCGGCGATACGATCGAGCGGATCGTCTCGTGGAAAGCTGGCGGGCATGTCGCAGCTCTCACGGGCAAGCCCGTGCGCCTGCGTTTTGTGCTCAAGGACGCCGATGTGTACTCTTTCCGATTTTCGGAGTAAGAGCTGCGGAAGCGGTTACTTGCAGCTTTGCCGTAATCGCCCTGAATTCACCATGCGGTCCAGCCGCCGTCGACCACCAGGCTGTGTCCCGTGACAAAACTGGCCCCGTCCCCGAGTAGAAACAGGGTCGGGCCAACGATCTCCGCGTTGCCACCGACGCGGTTGAGCGCGGTCTTTTTGGAAAGGTCGGCGATGAACCCCGGTTGCGTTTTTTGAATGCCAGGGTTCGGAAATGGGCCGGGCGTGACGCAGTTGAAGCGTACCCCGGCGGGTCCGTAGTGGATCGAGAAGTACCGGGACATCTGCAGGATGGCGGCTTTCGCGGCGCCGTAATCAATCGGATTGGGCACCATGGGATCTTGATAGATCCGCGGATCCGGGGCGACGACGCCATACATGCTGGAGAACAGCACGATGCTGCCGCAGCCGCGCGGCCTCATGCGCTCTGCCACGGCGCGGCAGAGCACGAAGG
The DNA here is from genome assembly GCA_041192325.1 of Verrucomicrobiota bacterium. Classification (GTDB taxonomy): domain Bacteria; phylum Verrucomicrobiota; class Verrucomicrobiia; order Opitutales; family Opitutaceae; genus ER46. Next base: position 3,019 of record JBEENF010000336.1, on the reverse strand, counting down.
CGGGCGCCAGCGTGAGGTCGAGCGTCCTTTGGAAATCGGCCGTCGCGAGTTGCTCGAGGCGTTTGCCCGCGGAGGAGGCAAACGCCAGGTGAACGAGCCCGTCCGGCGCGCCGTGTTCGGCGATGGTGGCTTCAACCAGTCCCGGAACTGCGCTGGAGTCGCTGACATCGAAGGTCAGCGGAACGGTGCGCTGGAGTTTCTGCTCCCGCACAAATGATTCGGCGCGTCCGGCCAGGTCGAAGCAAATGACCTTGCCGGCCTCAGCGTCGAGCGCGGTGGTGATGGCGGAACCGAGGTAACCGGCGCCGCCGGTGACCCAGATGGTTTTACCAGCGAGGGAGTGCCAGGATTTCATTTTGCCGTGTAGCCGCCGTCGACCGGAAGGTTGGCGCCAGTGATGTAGGTGGAGGCGTCGCTGAGCAGGAACACGACCGCGCCGCTGATCTCCGCGGCGTCGGCCATGCGGCCGAGCATGGTGGTTTTGGCGTAGCGTTCGAGAAACGCCGTGGCCTGCGGCTTCTCCGGATTGAAGATACCGCCGGGCGAGACCACGTTGACGCGAACCTTCTTCGGGCCGTAGTGGGAGGCCAGATACCGCGTGAGGTTCAGCATGCCGCCCTTGTGGAAAAAATAATCGGGGGGAGCCGTCATGGTGGTGCCCTCGTAGAGCCAGGGGTTCATACCGATCATTCCCTGCATCGAACCGATGTTCACGATGCTGCCGCCCGCGCCCTGCGCCATGGCGTCGCCGAGCGCGCGCACCACCGCGAAGAAGCCGGTGGCGTTGGTCGCCATCGAGTCCTTCCAGGCCGACAGGTCGTCGTTCATCGTGCGCATGGGACGGGAAACGGCGTTGAAGACCACGCCGTCGATCCGGCCGTGGGCGGCGAGCACCCGGTCCCGCAGCGCCTGGATCGAGGCTTCATCGCCAATGTCCACGTGTTCCGCGTGAATTTTGCGCTCCGGCGAGGCTGCGCTGGCAATCTGCGCCTCGATCTTCGCGCGATCGCGGGAGGCGACGATCAGCGTGGCGCCGGCGGCCGCGGTGCTCGTGACGAGCGCGCGACCAAGGAGGCCGGAACCGCCGCATTGGACGACGACCTTGCCGGTCAGGGAAAAAGAGGGAGCGTCAGGCTGCATAGGGAGAGGTGGGAGCCGGCTTTTGGGCGGACGGCAATGCGTCGATGTGCCCGCGAAGAATGCCGAGGCGTTCCTTCGTGTACGCGGCGAGGCCGATGACGTCGGCCCCGATGTTGAAAACCTGATGCCCTTCGTTCACGAGATCCGCAAACGGGGCAATCAGCCCGGCGGTCATCGCGAACTTGCCGTGCTTGCGGGCGGCGGCGGCGACGCGTTTGCGCGCGGCCACGACCTCGGGGGCGTCGAGCTTGCCCACTTTGCCGACGCGGTGGCTGAAGTCGCCGGGGCCGAAGAGCAGGCCGTTGAATCCGGGTACAGCGGCGATTTCCTCGACGTTTTCAACCGCCTCGGGCGACTCGATCTGGAGAATGACGATGCGCTCGGCGTTGCTGTGGCGCAAATACTCTTCAGGCGGGATCATGCAGAACTGGCCATCGAGATTGCCGCCGTCCAAAGCACGTTTGCCAACCGGGTGAAACCGGACCCATTCCACAATCTGTCGGGCCTCGGCCGCGGTCGTGACGTGCGGCACGATGATGCCCGTGGCATCGGCCTCGAAGGGGCGAATGTAGTCGCTGTAGCTGCCGCGAGCGACGCGGACCAGCGTGTCCACGTTGTGGATGCGAGCGGCGCGAATCTGGCCTTCCAATCCCACCCAGTCATTGGGTACATGTTCCGTGCAGAGCCACACGGCATCGATGCCGGACAGGCCGGTGATCTCGATCACGCGGGGATCAGAGAGATTCAGTTTCATAACCAAGGGGAGCTTGCCTTGCTTGAGGAGGGACAGCACTCGGCTGGGACGGGTATTCATAGGGGGAAAGAGAGGCTGCGCGACCTGGCGGCAGGCAAAAATGAGAGGGAACCTGAATCAGTTTAGGGCGATCTCCGCGAGTGCTACTTCGCGTCCGCCCTGTTCGCGGCTGCGAATGCCCGCGATGACGAGCTTCATCAGCTCGATCGTGTCGGTAAACGGAAACGGCCGGTTGCCCGTGCGGAGATAACCGATGAACGCCGCGAGCTGGGACTTGAACGCAAAAAAGGTGTCGCCGAACGCGACTTGGGCATGTCCGGCGGTGCCACAGAGCTGCAGGCAGCCGAAGCCCCCGTACATGTCCGCCGAGGCCACGACGACCACGTCGGCGCCGCAACGGTGGGTAAGATGCGCCACGTTGCGGCCGGGCGTGCCCGTGTTGCGAACGGTCACGAACCCGGGGCCAAGTATCGGGTAAATGCCTTCGAGCGCATGAATGCCATACGTCTCCCAGCTTTTCGCGGTGGTGATACTCGCGAAGCGCAGCGCCCCGAGTTCGTGCGTGGACAACCGGTAAGGCAGAAATTCCTTCGCGTAGCGCATGCAGCTCGAGGAGAGGATCGCTTTGCCGCTGGCGACCCATTTCGTGAAGACCCGCAGGTCAGCTTCGTTGTCGACGAGCGGCTTGTCCACAAACACTGGGATCCCGGCCTCCACGAACGGTCGGGCGCGGTCGACGTGTTCGGACCCGATGTCGGTGGCAATGATCACCGCGTCGACGTGGCCGATCACGTCCGTGGGTTTCTCCACCACGTGCGGGATCAAGGCGCATTTCGCCACGTGTTCGGCGGTGAAACCCCCGTTGCCCGTGCAGCATACGTGGGTGACCTTGGCTCCGCGAATCGTCAGCGTTTCCGCCGGCTCCTTGTTCAAGTAGACGGGGATACCGGCATAGGGACATTCCGCGGTCATGAGGTCGCGATTGTAGCCATTGAACATCGCGCTCCAGGAGTAGGGGTGCCCGTTGCCGGCGGAGCAGCCCAGCAGGGCGAGGCGGATGGCGTCGGGATTTTTGATCAATGTCATGCGAAATCGGCGAATTCAAACGTCACTGCGCGACGCAGC
>JBEENF010000335.1:0-4740 GCA_041192325.1 Verrucomicrobiota bacterium | reverse complement strand
TTGGGTGAACGCCAGAAAGAACAGAAATCCCCCGATGAAGAGCGGTGGATAGTGCGCCACCAGCACCGTGAAACCCATGAACGCGAGTTGCACGGTCGTGATCCACGCAGGGACGGGCACATTGCCGGTCTTCGATTTCCCTGCCGCCTGCTCGGCGGCAAGCCGCGCGGTGTTGAGGGCTGCAAGCTCGCGCCGGAACACGGCATAGTAAATGAGGGTGGCGCTCGTGATCCCAACGAGCGCCTTCCAACCGAAATGCGTGAACATATATGCGGTGTCCCACCGCCAGGGGCTGGCAACCATGAGAACGGGAGGCGCAGCAAAGTGGGTAAATGTTCCTCCCACCGACACGTTCACAAAAAGCAAACCCAGTGTGGCATACTGGAATCGGAGGGATGGCTTCAGGCTGTAGAACTGCCGGGCAAGCAGCAGCGCCGCTATGGTCATCGCCGCCGGCTCGGTGATGAACGACCCCAGAACCGGAGCAACAATCAAGAGTGACAGCCACCAGGCGCCGGTCGAACCGTTGCCGAGGGCTGCGACGGCCCGCAGACAATATTCGGCAAAACGAAGCACGGGACGAGTCGCGGCGATCGCCATAATGACCACTACAAACATCGCTTCGGTGAAATTGACCCTGTGGCCCACGTAATCGAGCACCGTGCCCCAGTTATGATAGTAAGTGATCGCCGCCGCCAGGACGATCACCCAAATCCCGAACACCGCTTCCACTTCGCCGAGAAAATGCAGCACCTGGCCCTTAAAGCTGACTTCGTCCGGCAAATCGTCCTCGTTTTCGTCGGTCACGGGCTCGCGCTCCGTGGCCGCCAGGCGAGCGGCGTGCTTTTCTTCCGCGATGTGAGCCCAGTGCCGAAATTTGGCCGTGAGAAAGGTGTGAATGATCGCCAGAACGAAAATGAGCGTCGCGGCGAGGTTGAATGGCTCCGCCCTGATGCGCGCTTGCAGCGTGCCGAGCAAACCCGACGAATCGGCCGCCGCATAGCTTTCAAGGGGCGGCGGAAATGGGGATCCCGCGGCAGCCTCAGCTGCCCCCAACGGGCAGGCCCCCCACCCTAGCGCCAGCAATACCAAGCTGGCCGAAGCGAGAAGGAACAAATTCCGTGGAATCATTCCTCCGATCAAAGACGCCGAAAATGCAGGCGCAAGCCGCACGATTCCTAAAATCGAGCGATCCACCGGGTGAGGAAACGGCGGAACTTTGGCGCCTCAAACCTTTCGCCGTCCCTCTAGAACGTGTGCACGAAAAGTCCGGACCTGAGCTTCGGTTCAAACCACGTGCTTTTCGGCGGCATGATCTGACCAGCATCAGCAATGTCCATTAGCTGTGACAGCGTCACTGGATACAGCGAGAACGCCACTCCGCCGTGGGCGTCCACTCGCGTCACGAGTTCACCCGTTCCCCGAATTCCCCCAACGAAATCGATCTTCTTGCTCGTGCGCGGATCGTCGATGCCAAGCACAGGCGCCAGCAGCTTGTCCTGCAGCACGCTGACGTCGAGGCGGCCCACGGGGTCGGCTGCGGGGTCCACGGGACACCGAAGACCATACCATTTACCGCCAAAATACATGCTGACCTGTCCCACGCCTGCGGGAGAAGCCGGGGCATTTTCCGTCAACCCAAACAGCGCCTTCACTTTGGCCAGAAATTCGGCGGGCGAATGACCGTTGAGATCCGCCACGATCCGGTTGTAAGGGAGAATCTTCAGCTCACTCGCGGGAAACAAGACACAGAGAAACCAGTTATAGTCCTCCGCCCCCGTGTGCCGGGAATTTTGTTCCCGCCGAAGACGCGCGACCCGCGCGGCGCTGGCCGCCCGGTGGTGGCCGTCAGCGATATACGACGACGGAATGCCGCCGAATGCCGCCACCCAATCGGCGCCGCCAACGATGCGCCAGACCGTGTGCCGCACCCCATCCGGAGCCACGAAGTCGTGCAGCGGCTTTTGCTGCGTCTGGGCGTCCACCAATGCCGTGACCGCCGCGGCATCGCGATAGGTCAAAAACACCGGACCCGTATCGGCGCTGAGCGTATCGATCAGCCGCGTGCGGTCATCTTCCTTATCTTTCCGCGTCTTCTCGTGTTTCTTGATCAGACCCGCGTCGTAGTCGTCGACATGGCATCCGGCGACCAAGCCACGCTGCCGATGAGATCCCATCTGCTGCTGATAAACATAAAGACAAGGCGTCGTTTCCCGGACCAAGGCTCCGGTGCGTTGCAGGGCCAGAAAATTTTCCCGGGCCTTGGCATAAACGGCGCCGCTATACGGGTCAGTTCCAGCCGGCAGGTCAATCTCAGCGCGATCGACCCGCAAGAGGGTCTGAGGCTTGCCAGCCGCCAGGGCCGCGGCTTCCGCGGCATTGACGACGTCGTAGGGCACACACGCCACTTCGGGCGCGCTTTGCGGAGTTGGAACGAGTCCTTGAAACGGATGAATGCGCATGGCTTGAAAGAAGAGATTTGCCGGCCGATCAGACAGAATACACGGAAAATATTACCCGCCTCGTGTCATGCAAACCCGGGCGGTTCTGCCTCCGCGGTCAGCGGGTGCAGCCCGCTGGGCGAACCCAATAAAAAACCCTCCGCCAAGGGAGGGTTTGAAACTGACCTGCTGCATGGCAGGCTACTTTTTGGGAGCAGAACCGCGCTTGAACCTGGTCGTGAACTTCTCCACGCGGCCAGCGGTGTCGACGAGACGCTTTTCGCCCGTGTAGGCGGGGTGCGAATCCATCGTGACGTCGCGCGCGATGATGAAATATTCCTGGCCATCAATCTGCTCTTTGCGGGCAGATTTCATGGTCGATTTTGTGACAAAACGGCGGCCGGTTCCAATATCCAGGAAGCAGACGTTGTTCAGGGTGGGATGACCTTCAGCTTTCATGACAAAAAAGTGATTAAATCAGCCTTGGCGCGCCTTGTAACGCGGTTCGACCTTGTTGATGACGTAGATTTTTCCCTTGCGGCGCACGACCTGACAGGCCGGGTGACGCTTCTTGGCAGATTTGATGGAGGAAACGACTTTCATAAAAAGGGCGAAAGGATAGAGGGGTCCTACCTCTGTCAACGGAATAGTTCACCCTACCACGACGGGACGCAAAGGACTGCTCGGCGAATGAAGGAACAGGACCGTCCAGCCATGCAACTGACCCGGTCCTAAATATTAGGGCTTCCCCGTAACCAAGCCTCAGTTTTGAGCAGGATCGTCCGGTTCACCGGCCAGTAACCGCCAAGCGGCGCCTTCCCGCCCCAACACCGTTCGCCATAGACTTTCATCCTGAGAGTGAGTGAGTAAATCCTCCGGCACATCCGCGGTGATCCAGGTATTCTGCTTCATTTCGTTCTCCAGTTGGCCGGCCGACCAACCGGAATATCCCAAAAATCCCCGGACATGCGTCCCGTCCTCCGACATCAACTGGAGCGCCTTGTCCGGTTCGACGCCAAAGTGAAGGCGGAACCCATCCTCCTGCACCTGCCAGGCCGCCAGCACCAACTGCTCGGTTTGCACCGGCCCCCCCATGAAGAGCGGCACGCCGGAGAGACCACCAAGAGCGAATTCACCACTCATCTCCCCCAGCCGTTTTCCGAGAGGCCGGTTAAGCACCACTCCCATGGCGCCCTCGGCGTTGTGCGCCGACATCAACACCACGCTGCGGCGGAAATTCGTATCCTTCATCGCGGGATGAGCGAGCAGGAGGCAGCCCGCCAGGCTCTCTTTCGTGACTTTGCGACTGCCACGCATCATAAACTCGGACCGTTTGGCCGCTTCAAAGTTTCAGGACCTTTACTCCGGCATCGGCCAGCAACGGCGCGACCAACGGATCATTGGCGTAATCCGCACGGTAGCGAATCTCCGCGATACCTGCGGCCGCGAGAATTTTCGCACAATTGATGCAGGGGTAATGGGTCACGTACGCCACGCAATTTTCGACTGAACTGCCACGCCTCGCCGCGTCGGCCACCGCATTCTGCTCCGCGTGTACGGTCGCCTGTTCATGGCCCTCGCGCAGGCGTGAAATGTGGGGGGTGCCGGGAAGGAACCCATTGTACCCGGCGGCAACCAGCCGGTTTTTTCGGTCGCCTCCCGTCACGATGATACAACCAACGCGCAACCGGGCGCAGTTTGAACGCGATGCAATCAAAACTGCGGTTGCCATGAAATACTCGTCCCATGATGGCCGATGGGGAAAATTACTGGCGGCGTCCGCAATAAGATCAACGGGCAGCATAGGCGCGGGCGGCGTGGCGAAACTTTCGGGCGCAGGAGTCGCGGAAACGTTCATGAGAATCTGGCAGCGATTCTGGACACCTTCGCGCGCGTGGGCAACATTCCAAGTCAAATAGTGCCGGGCTTCGCGCCGACCACCCCACCTCATGCAACGCACGCTCGCGCCCGAGATTCTCGATTCGCTTCCTCCGCATCATCCGGATGCGTTGCACAACCGCCGAGACCTCCGCGTGACCAACGCGATCCTTGGAAACCAACGCTGGTTGTTGCGGGTGCTCTGCTCACTCGTGCAACCGGGCGAGCGCGTGATTGAATTGGGCGCCGGCACAGGTGAACTTGGGCTGCAAATAGCAGGGAAAGGCATTGCCCACGAGGGCCTTGATCTCTGGCCACCCCCACCGGACTGGCCCGCGCGGTGGCACACCGCTGATTTGCGCGCGTTTGCCGACTACGCTCCTTATGGCGCGGTTATCGGCAATCTCATCTTTCATCAGTT
>JBEENF010000334.1:0-4749 GCA_041192325.1 Verrucomicrobiota bacterium | reverse complement strand
CCAGCTCGACCAGTTCGGCCTGCGCTTCAGTGAGCGGAATCATCAATTTGAACCGCCGCAGGTCGGCCACTTTCAAACCGCTAAAACCGGGGCGCAAATAGTGCCCCTCGAGACGCTCAATGTCGGGGGTCACCACATAGCCCGCCGAGCCGGCGCGCACCACCAGCAGGGACTGGGAGCGCAGCGCTCGTTCGCGGGCCGTCGCCGCCGCTTCCCAGGACAGCGCGGCCTCCGGGGCATGCGACTGGTAGCGCAATGAGCTGTTCCTTTGCAGCGAGGTTAACTGGAGCTTCGACGCTTCAAACGCCAGTTCGGCGACGCGCGCCTCCGTCGTGACGCCGTCGTTTCGCAGGGTCAGCAAGGGCTGCCCCGCTTCCACCCAATCGCCGGTTCGCACATGCACTTTCTCCACCACCCCGCCCTCCTCCACGCCCACCCGCTCCCCCTGGGCCGCGACGATGACGGCCTGCTGGTTGATGTCGTAGTGACTCGGGACCCACGCGAGCACGGCGAGACCCACCGCGAGCGGCCCCATCCAGCGCACGAGGCGCACCCATACATTCTCTTCGCGCACCGTGTTGGCGCGACCCGCGGTGAAGGCATCGGCCAGAACCTTGACGATCGGAAACATCACGAAGGAGCCTTCCACGAATATGCCCAGTGCCAATCCGAAATCGTGCAATCCATAGGGCTCAAGAAAACGCGCGAAAATATGAAGAAGTGAGTAGATCACCGTCATCATATAGGCATACGCCAGAATTGAATACACGATGAACACCCGGTTGTGGATTTCGTCCTGCAGCACTCGCTCCTGCATCAGATTTCGATAGCCCAATAGCCAGCGCTGCAGGTGATACGAACAGTACATCATCGCCTTCGCGCGCAGATTGGGAATTTCCAGGAGATCCGAGAGAATGTAATAGCCGTCGAACTTCATCAGCGGATTGGCGTTGAAGAAGACGGTGTTGACGCTCGCGACAATCATCGCGTTGAACGCGAGGTTCTTGGCCAGTCCGGCGGGCAGATAGAGCCAGAGGTAGGCGGCGATGCTGGCGATGACGAATTCCGTGAACACGCCGGCCATCGTCGTGTACAGTTTGTGCGCTTTGTTGCGCATCATCCACGCGTCCGAGGCATCGACGTAACCGGCCGGCGCGAAACAGATCAGACACACCCCCATCTCGTGCACTTCCCCGCCAAAATACCGGCAGGTGGTGGCGTGGCCGAATTCGTGAAGCGTCTTCACGATGATGATCGTCACCCAGATCAGGAAGAAATTATCCCGGGAGAAAAAATTGATCGTATTCTGCGAGAACGCCTCGCGGTTCAGAATCAGCCAGAAAGCCGTGAACGCGATGAACGCCGTGCAAATCCCGATGAACCACCGCGACCACATGAACCGGATGGCATGCGTCAGGCCTCCGAGCCATGGACTGGGATCGACCAGCGGAAAACGCATGAACAACAGCCCGCCGAGGATTCGGCCCCACATCGCCAGCCACCCGGCGGGGACGTTCTGTTGCGCGCGCGCCACACTGACGAAGCGCCGCGCATTGATGTTCAACAGCCCGGTGGCGCTCATCTGGTTGATGAACACCGCAATGTCCTGCAGCGAAAGTTCCTTGTTCGGGAAACGCGCGTGAAAGAGCCGGTGAATTTCGGCCATCGTGCGCTTGCCATCGAGCATCATGATGAGGAAACCCTCCTCCAGCTGCAGGCGAAAATAAGTGAGCGCCAGGGGGTCCTTGATGACAAAATATTCCGTCCCCCGAAACTGCTGCCGCTGCATCTCCACATCGCTGCGCAGCGGGGACGAAATCAGGTTGGCGAGATCATCCCCTGGGGGAATCCCCGCCACCGGCGGCGCAGGCGCGGCGACACTCATTGCTCCATTCGGGTCACCGCATCGAGAAATGCCTCGTTGGCGGTGGCATAATCGAGTTGGTAAACAGTGGTGTTATAGGTGAAAACCGCGGCGAGGTAACCCAGCGAAGCCTGCCGGAAAGCGATGTCGGTGTTTAGCACCTGCTCCGTGGAGACCCGTCCCACTTCAAAGAGCCGCTGCGCTTCCTGCCGGCTGCGGCCCGCCAGATCGCGCGCGCTCGCCTGCGCGGCCATCACGGTCTTTTGCTGATCGAGGCCGGCGAAGAGTTCGCGAATTTGCGAACCGACTGTCTTTTGCGTTTCCGCCAGCCGAATCTCGGCAATGCGCCGCTCCGCGCGTTGGGCTCGCGCGGCCCCGGCCGTCTGCCCCCCGTCAAAAATATCCCAGCGACCCGTTATTCCCACGGTCCAGCCTTCGAGGTGGCGGTTGTAATCGTAATAAGAGGAACGGCGGCCGTAATCCGCGAACGCTTCGAGCCGGGGCAGATACCCGCCCAACACCGCGCGATTGGCCATCTGCGCGGCCTCCAACTGCAGTTCGGCGGAACGCAAGTCGAGCCGTCCCGCCTGCGCCCGACTGAGCGCGGCGAGAAAAGGTTCGCGGTACTCCAGCAGCGCAAGCGATCCGGTGAGACGCAGGCCCTGCGCCGGTGTGTCGATGTTGAGAATGCGGCAAAGCATTTCCTGCGCGCGGGCGAGATCAGCTTCGGCCTGCGCCAGGTCCGCCTCGGATGACCGCAAGGCCGATTCGGCGCGCAAACTTTCAAACTCGGAAATCTGGCCGGCCGTAAAACGCTTCCGCGCCACCTCGGAAAGCTGGGCCAGATCGCGGACGGCGTCGCGCCGCGTGCCCAGGATCGTCTGCCGAAACAAGACCGCGTCATAGGCCTGCCGAACCGTCGACGCCACGCGCAGGAACAGTTCCCGCGCGTCCACGGAAGCCTTCTTTTTCAGCACGGCCATGCGCTGAATTTGGCGCCAGCTCGACAGCCCGTCGAAAAGATTTTGCCGCAAGCCCAGTCGCACGTCGAAGGCCCGCCCGGCCACGGCCGTGCGCAGAATCGGGGGCACGGAAAACTCGCCGGCCGAGCGATCGATCAAACCCTCGGCGCGACGATCCAGGGACCCGGAGATACCCAAGCGGGGCAACAGCGCCGCCGCGGTTTGCAGCCGCAGGCCATCCTGCCGTTGCACGTTCGCGAGCGCCACCTGAACATCGGAATTCGCCTGCAGCGTCCGGACCAGCGCTTTTTCGATCGTCCACACCTGATCCGGATCGCGCAGCGGCGAGGGAACCGGCGGCAAGGCCGACGCGCGGGGCGCCAGCGGTCCCAGCCACCGCAGATAGGATTTGGGCTCGGCTTCGCCTAACAGCGAGGAAGTGCTCTCGGCGCGGGCCGCGGCTGTCCAGGCGCAAAAGGCGATTCCGACGGCAAACGCGACGGCCGGAAACAAGGGGGTATGCGATGAGTCTCTCGTGAACAATGGATCAAGGCCGCGCTGCCACTTCCAAGATATACATACCCGTGGCCGCGCCGTCAACCAGCACCGGCTGAACGATGATTTCGGATCCTAATTCCGAATACACCGTTTTCAGGGAATAAGCCTTCAACTGCATGCCCTGGTCCGGTCCCCGGCCATCTTCCAAGTGAAAGATCGGCCCGCGGGTTACGCGGAGCGCTTCCTTCGCGAAGGCCGCCCCGGCGGCTTCGTGCATGGTCGAAAAACAGCCAAGCGAAATGGCGACATCGAAGGAGCGGTCCGCAAACGGAAAGGAGCCATCGGAGCCCACCGCAGCCGCCGTCATTCCGCCGGCGGAAACGAGGTGCTTGCCCAAGGCCACGAGCTCCGAGTCGCGATCAACCCCCACCCATTCCCATGCGGGATATTGCTGCTTCAAAGCCAGCAGTTCACGACCCCAGCCGCTGCCGAGCAGGAGCACGCGTTTGGGTTCTTTTATTCCCCCCACCTTGTCGATCACGAGGCGCGGCAAGGAGCCAACCTCCAAGCTCGGCGACTTCGCCCAAGCCTCGATTTCGAATTCTGCGGTCGCGACGATTGCCTCGCGCGCTTGGTAGTCGGGATACGGAATGAGCAACGATTGCAGCAGGTTGCCGCTATAAGATGAGTAAGACAGTTTTGGCTGCGGCGCGGCGGCCCCTTCGACGCGCGTCTGAAACGCCACGGCCACCACGGCGGCGCCCCAGAGATACGCATCAGCGAAGGTTCCGACGGATACTTTGGTTCCGCGCAGGTCCCATTGCACGGGTTTGGCCGGCTGCTTTTGGCAATATTCCTGCGCATTCTGGTCAAGCATGCCCCACAGCTCGGTCATGCCCGCGCTGACTTTGCCCACGAAGTCCAAATACGACGCAAAATCGAGGTTGGTGACGCAACGAACCGGATCAGCCATGCACCAAAAGCCCAGGCGAACGGGAGGCAAAAACCGCGAGATCAGACGATGGGCCTGCGCGTTGAGCAGACTGGCCCAAACCGTCGCGCCCGGCTTGGCCAGGCGCACCAAGCGTTGCAACTGATGAAGCTCGCCGTGCCAGAACTCCTGCAACTGATAGAGCACAATGTAATCGAAGGCCCCGTGCGCGGCCGCCTGGCTGGTGTACCACGCCAGATCCCACGGGTTGCTGCTGCGCTGCGAAAAATCCTCCGTAAAAGGGAAGAGGCCCGGTTGAATCGTCACCACGCTGACAACCGCTTTCCCACCAAGCTTTTCCTTTATGGCCCTGGCGAGCCGGCCATCCCCGGCATTGACCACCAAAACGTGGCGGGCGCCGGCCGGCGCCGCTTCAACGATCTTCGTTTCGAGGGAATTGAGAATCGAGGGGGAGTTCAGACAGCGCATAAGGT
>JBEENF010000333.1:0-4750 GCA_041192325.1 Verrucomicrobiota bacterium | reverse complement strand
CGGCGGGATCGGCGACCGCGATCACCTGCACGTCGGCGAGACTGAGCAGCTCCCGCATATTCTGCAACCCGCGGCCGCCCGCGCCGACGAGCGCGACATTTACTTTTTCACTCGGCGGCACGAAACGCGGACCGCCCAGCACGTGGCGGGGCAGAATGCTGAACGCCGTGACGGCCGTACCGGCGGTCTTGAGGAAGCTGCGACGGGTGGAAGGGGTGATTTTCATGACGGAATCGGCCGCGAAACCGAGCGTCGGTTCGACTGCAGCCGCGGAACCAGAGAAGTGGATTTCGGCCCGGGGGAAAGGGTATAGTTCGACGACTTCGCGCGAACCGGTTCTGGGACCTTTACTGCCGCGCCGCGCGAATCGGCTGACCCGGCCGGGTGTCCTTCACGCTTTCGCCGTCGCGCACAACCAACGTGCCGGCGACGATCACGTGCGGAATGCCGACGGAGGGCGTCGTCGGTTTCTCAAACGTCGCCCCATCCATGACCTTCAAGGGGTCGAAGACCGTGAGATCCGCGTCGGCGCCCACCGCGATGCGGCCCTTGGCCTTCATTGCCGGAACATGCTGCTCCAGCCGTCGCGCCGGGAGGATCGTCATTTTTGCCAGCGCATCCATCAGCGACAAAATTTTCTTTTCCCGCGCATAAAGTCCCAACACGCGGGCGAAGGTACCCGCGCCCCGCGGATGGCCCGTGCCGTTGACGAACGGAACGCCATCGCTCGCGATCATCACTCCGGGATGCGCAATCGCGCGCTCCACGTTGGCGTCCTTCATCATGTAGAGGATGACCCAGCCGCCTTGTTTCCGGTAGCGTTCGAAACGCTCGCGATTCAGTCGCTCGCCGGTTGCGGCCCACGCGAGGTCGCCGTAGTCGATCTGCAGGTTGGCCTGCCAGCCTGGATTGAACATCGCGGACTCCAGCATGGTCGACGCCGCGGTGTAGGGATAAACTTCGGTCGTGAGGTCCATGCCCGCGGCCCTGCTCGCATCGAGCAAGGTGAGCACTTCCGGGAGATCGCCGATGCTGCTGCTGCCAATGTGCACGAGATGCAGCGCCGCGCCGGTCGCCCTGGCGGTGGCAATCGCCTCCCGGATCGCGGCAATGCCGAACGCGCGGGTGTGCACGAACGCGGGAACGTTGCGCTCCGCGGCGACCCGAAACAGGGCTTCAATTTCGCGCGGTTCCGCGGCCGGGGTGTAATTTATGCCGAAGCCCACGCCGAGCGCGCCTTCGTCGAGCCCGCGCCGCAGCGCGGCTGCCATGGCCTGCACTTCCGCCGCGCCCGCCACGCGGTTGGCTCCGGCGGGCGTGGCCCCCAAGGCGGCGACGACGGCGCGATTCACCGGCCAGTGTCCCACCTCGAGGCCGGGATGAAACGCCGCGAAACGCGCCCCGAGATGGCTGACGGTCACGCCGTAGTGGATGGGAGATTTTCCGGCCATCGAATCGTACCAGGCCGCGACGGGATACGCGCCGACTTCGACATCAAGCGCGGTTGTGACGCCGTCGCGCGCCTTGATTTCGAGATCGCCCGTGGTTTGCCCATGCGCGTGCAGATCAATAAAGCCGGGCGCGATCACGTGACCCGCCACGTTGATGACGGTTTTTCCGGTCAGCGCGCCGCGGGAGATCGCGGCAATCTTTCCGCCCGAGATGCCGACGTTGCGCGCCGCGTCCAAGCCCGTCGCCGGGTCCATGACGCGCCCACCGGTGAGCACCAGATCATAACTCGGTTGGGCGCGGCCCGCCAGCCCGCTCAGGGCCATCACGGCGGCGGCGAAAGGCGGAAAAAAACGACCGGCCAATGGCAGGACTGCAGCGGGGTGGGCAAGCATGACGCCGAGACTGGAAATGTTTTGGCGACGCGCCAAGTCTCCTCGTGCAGCGATCATGGTCCCAAGCCAGTGCGCCCGATTTCATTCGACGCGAAGGGAACCGGCCCGCCAGTTTCGTGGCGGTCCGGGAAACCGGCGAGACCGCGACCTCCACCCCTGCTGCATGCTTTGGCGGCGAAAGAGTCCCTCACGGGAGGGGCCCCCACGCTGCGGGGGTCGCCCACCCATCTTCCTTCGTATGATTCGCAGTAATATCGCAAGCGCGCGAGCTTCCACTCCTGAGTGGTCGGGTGGGGGGCGCGCCCCAGACAAGTTACCAAGAAGCGGGGAGAGATGGATGCTGGCCCTGATGGCGGTCGCATGGGTCTTCCTTCCGTCGATTGCCCGATCAGCGGGCGACCCGCCGGCGGAGATGCAATTTTTCGAGAAGAACATCCGGCCGATTCTCGCCGCGAACTGCTTCGAGTGCCACGGCGACAAAAAGCAGAAAGGCGGGCTGCGGCTGGACAACGCGGCTGATTTCCAGGCGGGCGGCAATTCCGGGGCGGTGGTGGCGCCGGGGAAGCTTGAGCAGTCGTTACTCATCGAGGCCATCCGTCACACCGATCCGGACTTTGCGATGCCTCCGGAAAAGAAGCTCTCCGGGAAGGAAATCGGCTTGCTGGAAAAATGGGTGCAGGCCGGCGCGGTGTGGCCGCAATTCGCTGCACCGCAGCCGGCGGGGGACGGCGCGAAGTTTTCGGAAGAAGAGCGGAAATACTGGGCGTTTCAGCCGCTGTCGAAACCCGCCCCGCCGCAGGCGGCGGGAGCGAGAGCATGGGTGCGCAACGAGGTCGACGCCTTCATTGCGGAGAAACACACGCAGGCGAACCTGACTGCCGCGGCGGAAGCTGATCGTCATGAACTGGTGCGACGCGTGTATTTCGACCTGCACGGGCTGCCGCCGACGGCCGAACAGGCCGCGGAATTCGTCAACGACCGGGACCCTGGGGCGTACGAGAAGCTGCTCGATCGTTTGCTGGCGAGTCCGAGGTATGGCGAGCGGTGGGCCCAGCACTGGCTCGATCTCGTGCGTTTTTCGGAGAGCGATGGGTACAATCAGGATGCCTTCCGGCCCGCGGCGTGGCCCTATCGGGATTGGGTCATCCAGAGCTTCAACGCGGACATGCCTTATGACCAGTTCGTGAAGTATCAGCTGGCCGGAGACGAGCTGGCGCCGGGCAACGTGGACGACCTGGTGGCGACGTCCTTTCTCCGGAATGGCATTTATGAATACAATCTCCGCGATATTCGCGGGCAATGGGACGCCATTCTCAACGACACGGCCGACGTCGTCGGCGAAGCCTTCCTGGGCCTCAGCTTCAGTTGCGCGCGGTGTCACAACCATAAATTCGACCCGATCCTCCAGACCGACTATTACCGCCTGAGGGCGTTTTTCGAGCCGATGCTCTGGCGCACGGATTTGAAACTGGCGAACGCGGCGCAACTCGCCGAGCACGCGAAGCAGCAGGCGGGGTGGGAAGCAGCGACCCGGGAGATCCGCGCCCAAATCGACGCGATGGTGCGGGGAAAAATCGAGGCCGCGGTGGAGCGCGATCGCAAGCGGTTCCCCGAAGACATCCAGCTAATGGTCCGGAAACCGGACGCCGAACGCACCGCGCTGGAACGTCAATATGCGATGATGGCGGAAAGGATGCCGGCGTTCGTGCGGGGCCAGTCGGAAAGCGGCGCGATCAAGAATCTCAAGACCGAGGCGGAGAAAAAGCGCTTTGCGGCTTTGCAGGATGAGCTGGCGAAATTCGATCACCTCAAACCGCCGCCGCTGCTGGAGGCGTTTGTGGCGACGGATGCCGGACCGGAGGCACCCCCCACCCAGATGAAAGGCCGCCGGGGGGAACAGGAAGTGCAGCCTGGCTTCCTCGCCATTCTCCACGCCGGTCAGCCGGAGATCCATCCGCTCCCGCATTCCACCGGCCGGCGCACGGCTCTCGCCCACTGGATCACCCGGCCCGACAATCCGCTCTCGACCCGCGTCATCGCCAACCGGATCTGGCAGTATCATTTTGGCCGTGGCATTGCCGGCACCGCGAACGATCTGGGCCGACTGGGCGAAAAGCCCACCCATCCGGAGTTGCTCGACTGGCTGGCCCGGCGTTTCGTCGCGTCGGGCTGGAGCTTCAAGCAACTCCACCGGTTGATCATGACTTCGGCGACGTATCGGCAGACGGCGCGCCGCCCGGTTTCCGACCTGGCGGCGAAGGTGGATCCGACGAACACCCTGCTCTGGCGGTTCAGCCCGCTTCGGCTCGATGCCGAGCAGGTGCGCGACGCGATGTTGCTGGCCAGCGGCGAAGTCGATCTTAAAGCCGGCGGTCCCTCCGAGGACGCGAACAGTTCCCCCCGCCGGACGATCTACACCATCAAGAAGCGCAACAGCCCCGACGAACTGCTCCGCAGCCTCGATGCGCCGGCCGGCTTCAGCAGTTCGTCCGAGCGCCAGCGCACGACGACCGCCACTCAGGCGCTGCTGATGTTGAACGGCGACTGGCCGCGCGAGCGGGCCCGGCGACTCGCGGCGGCGGTGCATTCCCCAGAGGAGGCGTGGCAACGCGTGTTCGGGCGCAAACCGAGCCCCGGTGACCTTGCTCGTGCTTCCCAGTTCCTCGACCGGCTCGCCACCGACGAGTATGCGGTGGACCTTTTGGCCACGGGCGGCGCGGTCTTGCCGGACGAGTTTAAGCCCGACAGTCCGCAGGAGCGCCTGGAGTATACCGGCCTCGAACGCGAAGGGGAGGACTTCAGCGTCGAGGCCATCGTACAAGTCGAGTCTTACGCCCCGGACAGTTCGGTCCGCACCATCGCCTCGCGCTGGAACGGCGGCCGGAACGCGGTGGAATCGTGCGGCT
>JBEENF010000332.1:0-4761 GCA_041192325.1 Verrucomicrobiota bacterium | reverse complement strand
CCAGACCCAGTTCCACGGCGATCTCGGCGTTGCGCCGCCCCCGCAGCACGGCGAGGCGCAGCACCTCGCGACAACGCGGAGGGAGTCGGGTAATGGCCTCGATCATGAGTTCATGGCGTTGGCGGGCATCGGCGACGGCGGAAGCGTCGGGCCTTCCATCCAAGACTCTCCAGCCGGGCAATTCGCTTACCGGCGTGTCGGAAAATAGTTTTCTCCGTTGGAAAAGCGTCAGAGCGGTATTCCGCGCGATGGAAAAGAAATACGCTTTGCTGGAGGCAATTCGCCCGGCGGTGCGCGCTTTCCAAAGCTTCAAATAAGATTCCTGCACGACGTCGTCCACGTCTAGGGAAGGAAAGCTGTTGCGCAGATACCCGCGCAGCGCCGCCTCGTGCGGTTGCACTTCTTCCGCAAACCAACGCGCTTGCTCGATGCTAACGGCGGGATCGCGCGCGGTGGGGGACGAATTCATGGAGGCTCGGGCGAGCGTGTGCTGCGAAAAGCGCACCTGACAAGGCCGCAGTGCCCCAGCCCCGGATTCGGAGACGTGGCCGCACGCGACGGCTCCCCCTCACCCTGGGGCGCGCTGCGGCGGGCTTGATCCGGGGCCGCAAGTTCTCAGCGTCTCGCCTGCCCCCGCTGCCGCGTTCCCGCCGTCCGAATTTCCCCACCCATGAATGATTGCCTCGTCTCGACGTCCCGTCGCGATTTTATCCGTACCTCCGCCGGACTTGCGCTCGGCGCGGCGATCGCCTCCCGCGAAACGCTGACCGCGGCGACCCCGGATGCGCCTGACGCCAGCGCGGGCTTCGCGATCGCGACGTTTCATTGCCTCGGGATCTACTGGTCTCCGCCTGGCGGCGCCGCGGAAAAGAGCGTGCTGGTGCGTTACCGAAAAAAGGGGGCCTCCGCCTGGAAAGAGGGGCTGGCGATGCGTCATAACCCCATCGCAGGCACGGAAGAGGATTTGGCGGACTACCGGGGGAGCATCGTTCATCTCACCCCGGGCACGACCTACGAGATTGAGCTGAAACTCGACGGGACGTCCACGACGCGCCACCTCACCGCCCGCACGTGGAATGAAACCTTTCCGGCGGGCGAAACCGTGCGGCCATCCGACTCGGCGCAACCCTTGCTGATCGCGGAGTCGGGCACACCGGACGCCTACCGGGTTTACGACGGCCGCGGCGTGACCATCGACGTCAGACATCGGCACGACGCCTGCATCACGATCGACGCGTCGTATGTCATTCTCCGGGGATTTACGCTGAAAGGCGCAGGGAGCCTGACCAACACGACAAAGTCCGCCATCGGAGCCATCGTGATTACCGGCGGTCATCACATTGTCATCGAGGATTGCGACATCACCGATTGGGGCCGGCTCAACCCCCAAACTGGCTACGGGTTCAATCTCGACTCGGGCATTTACTCGCGCAGCGCCACGCTCCGGCAGATGGTGGTGCAGCGCTGCAAAATCCACCATCCGGCGCAGGACAGCAACACCTGGTACGAGCCGAAGAACCCGACGCATCCCGCCGGGCCGCAGTGTATTAGCCTCGTCAATACTGCGGGCAATCATGTCATCCGCTACAACGAGTGCTGGTCGGATCTCGAGCATATGTACAACGACGGGATCGGCGGCGGGGAAAACGCCAGTTATCGCGGCGCGCCCGGGCCGGACTCCGATGTGTACGGCAACGTCATCAGCCATTGTTGGGACGACGGCCTCGAGATCGAAGGCGGCAATCGCAACACCCGGATCTGGGGTAACTACATCACCCAATGCATGATGATGATCGCGAATGCCGCGACCTCCATCGGCCCGCTCTACGTCTGGCGCAACATCGGCGCCCTCAGTCAGTGGCAGCCGGAATCCCACGGCGGCAATTTCGTGAAGATGGGCTTCGCGGCGGACGTGAAATGGATGACGGGACACATGTATTTCTTCCACAACACCATGTTTAGCCGTGAACCGTGGCTTGCCGTTGGCGGGCTGGGCGGCTCGCGGGTCGTGCGACACTGTGTCGCGCGCAACAACATCCTGCACGTGCGCACGGACCGAAACCATTGTCTGAGCGGCAATCCCCAGAATATCGACAACAGCTACGACTTCGACCTTTACAACGGACAGATTCCGCCCGGTTGCGAAACGCACGGGGTGCGCGGCGAGGCCGTTTACGCGGACGACGCGGGCTTCGACCCCGCCACGCAGACCGGACAGTTTCAGCTCGCGCTCAACAGCCCCGGCTGTGCCGCCGGTGAGCGCGTGCCCAACTTCAGCGCTGGATTCACCGGCCAGGCGCCCGACATGGGCGCGCACCAACGGGGAACCCCGCGCATGCGGTTCGGCATCCAGGCGACGGAAGCTCCGGCGGAATGATAGCTGCGGCATCGCCGTCCACCCGTGAGGCTTGCACGAGCCAAATCGCCTGCGGAGATTCACTTGCAGTTTCCTGCCGCTCGAACGGTCCCGGGGCGCGTCTTTGCGAGTAAGTTGTCGGCCGAAAATCTTTGCCATCGCCGCGGACCGCTCCGACGTTCCGCCCATGTCGAACGATTCGTCATGCAAGACCTCTTCACTGGCCAACCCACCCGCGTCCGCGGGCGCCACCTCCCCGGGCCGGACGAAAGAGCCGCTCTTCAACACGATCACGAGCGACGACTGGCGGCGCTCGCTCATCTCGGCGCGGCAGCAGCCCAATGCGATCTCCGAGCAGATTCGGACCGCGATCTCGTCCTCCTCGCCGAAGACGAAGTAAGCCTGCTCGAAGCCTCGGGCCCGACGTGGGCTGGCCTGGGTGAAGCGATTCGCGCTTGGCGTTCGTTCGTTCCGCTCCGTCGGCTCGAGGATTTTGGCTTTTCCGCCCTGGCGGAAAATCCGCTGGAAGAACCCAACCCGCGTTTGCAGCGCATCGGCGGTGGCGTCGAGGCGTGGGCGTTCGCCGCCGAGGACGCTTCCGTTTACAAATTTTATCTGCCGCGCGAACCGAAGCGGATTGGGAGCGTGTTCGAATTTCGACGCGGCGAGGAAGCGACCATCGCGGCGGACGCCGGCCTTGGCGACTACCGCGGCATTCTGGAAAAATTACTGCTCATTCACGCGCTGGGCGGCATGGCCACCGAAGTGGTGGCCGTGACGCCGGAGGGGATCGTCGTCGCCAAGCAAACCCTCGGTGACACGCTGCCCCAAGGCGACGACATGTCGGCCCTGCTGCCGCCGGGGCTGATCGAAATCCCCTCGCGATTTCTCCGCGCGAATCGTGATCATCCCCGATTGTTTTTTCACGGTGCGCAGGCCTGGCTCGTGGCCGATCTGCACGCGCGCAATTTCGTCCGCAGTGCGGCGGGAACGCTGCACCTGATCGACCTCGTCGCCGCGCCTTGGCCCGCCGCCACGGTCGTGCGCGATTCGTTGGTCTTGGCGTGGTTGGACCGGGTGCGCGCCGACCCCTCCGCGTCGTTGCTGCCTGGTTCGCGCGACGAGGATCTCTAGCTGAAGGCATTTCGATTGGGCTCGCCGGCCTTGGGTTCGTTTGGCCTCCCCGCAAAACCATCGTCAGACCGCCCGAAGTTCGCTTGGCTGCCGGGCAAGCCATGACCAGCCCGCATCCGTCGTTCGACATTCCGAAGCGCGTTTCGCTGTCGAGTCAGGCGGCAATCACGCTGCGAAAAGCGATTGCCGATGGCGTGTGGAAGGAATCGCTCCCCAGCGAGCGCCGGCTGTGCGAAATGCTTCAAGTCAGCCGTCCCACGATCCGAACGGCGTTGCATTTGCTGGGGAAGGAGGGGCTGCTGGGCATTCGGCAGGGGCGGCGGCATCGGCTGCTGTCCCGTTCAACCCAGGCGGCCCGGGACAGCCGGCTGGTGGTCCTTGTGACCTCGCAACCGCTGGCCAACCTGGCGCTGGTCACGTTCGAAGGGATCAGCGAGATGCGAGCGCATCTGGCGGAACAGGATTTTGCGACGGAGATTCTCGTTTGTCCCGCGGGGAATGCGCGGGCGCAAAAACGCAAAATCGAGGAGTTCCTGCGGCAAAACAGCGTTTTCTGTTGTGTGCTGGTTTCGCTCGGCGAGGAACTGCAACAGTGGTTCTCCAGCCACCCGGTTTCGGCCCTGGTCTTGGGCTCCTGTCACCCCAAAATCAAGCTGCCGTCGCTGGATATTGATCAGCGGGCGGTTTGCCGCCATGCGGCAGGAGTTTTTCTGAGCCAGGGGCACCGGCGGATCGCGCTCGTGGTGCCCGATTCGAAGGTGGCCGGAGACCTCGCGAGCGAACAGGGCTTCCGCGACGCCGTTGAGCAACTGAAGGGAAACAGCGCGGCTGCAGTCGTGGTGCGCCACAACGGAACGGCGCGCCACATCAGCGCCAAGCTCGATGCGCTTTTCGATTCGCCGCAAGCGCCCACCGGCCTCCTGGTCGCCAAACCGCAGCATGTTTTCATCGTCGTCATTTATCTGCTGAAACGAGGTTTTTCGGTGCCCGACACGCTGTCGTTGATCGCGCGCGACCATGATCCGCTCTTTGAAATCGTGAGCCCGCCGATCTCGCATTATCGCTTGGAAAAGGACACTTACTCCCACCGGCTTTCGCGGCTTATGCTGCAGATGGTCCACCAAGGTTATGTCGCACCGGAGCCCAGCTTGATTTTTCCCAAGTACGCGGCGGGCGGAACCGTCAAGCGGTTGGAGTGAGGCTTCCCGAACACGGGTGGGGCAGACGTTTTCACCCTTGGCGGACCGCTCAGCCGCTCTGGGGCGCGGCGC
>JBEENF010000331.1:0-4780 GCA_041192325.1 Verrucomicrobiota bacterium | reverse complement strand
AGGGTCGCGTCGCCTCGACCGGGCTCCACCAGAGGCGCGTTACGATTTTCCCGGGCGCGAATTAGCTTGGGCATACGAGGCGCCCTCCGTTCACCGCTGGCCTTCGGGCCGGGTGAGCGACGGCGAGTCGAAAACCCTCGGCACGCTGGCGGCAAAGTCGAGCGGCCCCGGCATTTTTTTGCCACCCCGGAACGGGGCGCCGTCAGACCAACCGTGCGGGATAGGCGCCAAGGCGGATAAGTTCCGCGATCGCCGCCTGAACCCGCGGCTTGTCCTCGCGATAGGTGACGCCAAACCACGCCGCGGCGGTGGGCAGCACCTGCACCGTCGCCTGGCCGCTCTCCACCATCGCGGATACGGCGGCCGGCAGGTAGAACTCGGCCTTTTCTTCCCTCCCGCGGGCGCGGAGGAAATCACGGAACTGTGTGTCCAGGCGCGGGAAAAGCGCGGGCGAGAATCCCCAGCAGTTCATGGAGACGATCTCGGCGCCCGTAAATTTTCTGCCGTCCCCCACCTCCGATGAAACAATTTGGGTCTGCTCGACGATCGACCGCAAAACGCCACCCGCATCCACGGCGCAGATGCCGCGGGAAACCGCGCCATGCTCCGACAACGTATTGGCCAGGCGAAAACCCACGAGGGCGAACGGCGCTGGCGCGGGGGCGGGAGTCACTGAGTCGGCGCCCGTGGCGCGGCGCAGGAAGCCGGCCAGCTGGCGGAACGAATCCGCGCCATAAAAATCATCGGCGTTGATCACCGCAAAATTTCCGGTGATCGCCTCGCGCGCGCACCAGACCGCGTGGCCCGTGCCCCACGGCTTCTCCCGCGTGCTCGGAGCGGAAAAGCCTGCCGGCAGCGCGTCGACCGATTGAAAAACGTAATCCACCGCGATCGCGCCGGCGTAACGCGCCCCGATCTGTTCGCGAAAGAGCGCCTCGAAATCGCGCCGAATCACGAAAACCACGCGCGCAAAGCCGGCGCGGATGGCATCGAACACCGCATAGTCGAGCACGGTCTCCCCGGCGGGGCCCACCGGGTCCATCTGCTTGAGTCCGCCATAACGCGATCCCAAGCCGGCAGCCAAAACGACAAGCGTAAGCGACATCCCCGCAGCACAAGCGTTTACGCCGGCCGGTGCAACGCGGTCCTTCTTCCGCAACCTCATTGATGTTTTGAGTACGCGCGCGGGCTTTCCACCGAACCGGAGCAGGATACCCCATGAAGCGGTAGGGTTTCAAGGTAGCAGCGTTGCTGGGCGCGGCCGGTCACTGACGGAGTGAACAACCAAGATTACAACACGCTCCTTTCGTCGCTGAACAACGCTGTCGACATTCTCGCCACCCACCGGACGTCCGATCCGGCGATGATTGCGGCGTTTGACACGCTGAAGCAGGCCCGGGCGATGGTCCGCCAGCTGGTGGAAAAAGACCGGCCCGCGTGCGTTCCGTACCAGCCCCCGGGAGAGCTCGCCGCGGCGTGAGTAACGGATTTGGCTGCACCCTGCAGCCGCGCGATCCGCGGCGAGCTAGCTGAGAGGCGAGCGGTTCCCGCTAGGTTTTTCCAAGACAGCAGTGCTTGTGCTTTTTGCCACTGCCGCAGGGACAAGGGTCATTGCGCCCCGCCTTGGCCGCCGCCTTGAACGGCGCCGGGCCCATGCGCACGGTGCGATTGTAGAGCCACTGCCCGTCCACGCGCAGGAATTCCGATTTTTCCTGCAACGGATGCTCCCCGGTCTCGTCGACACAATAGGCGGAGAAATCCACAAACGCCGTGTCGGGATTGCTGCCGGGTTCGTGCGCGTGAATCACCAAACGCGTCCACCCGAGCGTGGAGGGATCCTCCTCGCCCTTGAACGGCAGTCGCGACGTGGGCCGGTGCGTGCGGTGAAGGTAGCCGAAGTCGTGGGCCACATGCGCCGTAAAGCGCGAGCGCATCAATTCCTCCGCGGTGGCCGCGACGCGGCGGCCCGCGAGGACCGGCTCACAGCAATCGGCGAAGGAGCGTCCGCTGCCGCACGGGCAGGGTTGTCCGGGTTGAGGTTTCGGGAGCGCGGTGGGCAGGGAAGCCATCCGCCGAGGCGTAGCGGCGCCGGGTCGGACTACGCGAGCCGAATCGAAGGGGCGATGCCACAAGACACGCGCCAGACTCCGAAACGCCGTGGTGAGCGATGGGTGCCGGCAAAGCGTAGCGTCGCAGGGTGATCCTCTTCGCGGGCGTCAACCGCGGTGGTCATGGCAGAGGCCCCGACCGCCAGCCGCCGTTGAGGATCGAAGGGAGCATGCTTCATTTGGCTTGAGGCGCGGGGTCCCCAAGCGCACTCGAAGCTCGACCGCGCTTGGGGTGAAACTTAGTTTGCGGACGCCCCAAATCCCACGTCCTGGGATTGTTCTGTCCCCCAGATTCTGCGGACGCTTCTGCCGCGGAATCGGATTCCCGAGTTCCGATCGTTCGTGCCCCGGCACGTTCCGTCTGTTCGACGCCTTCCATGCAACACTCCTCCGTTGCCGGCTCTCGCCGGCTGGTTCGCGGCGTGACGCTCGCCGCCGTGGTTTGGATTGGAAGCGGCGCGCCCGCCCGGTCAGCGCCCGTTCCCGCCTCCCCCTCGTCCCACTCACCCTCGGCGCCCGCCACGCCACTCGCGCAAATCGAAGCGCTGCGCCGGGAGATCGCGCGGCACGACACGTTGTATCACCGCCAGGCCGCGCCCGAGATCAGCGACGCCGACTACGACCAGCTCAAACGCCGGCTGCGGGAACTTGAACAAACCTTTCCCGCCGCAGCGCGCGAGGCGACGCCTCTCGCCGAGATGGGGGACGATCGCACCGGCTTGTTTCAAACCCAGCGCCATCGCGAACCGATGCTGAGCTTGGAGAAGGTGTACGCCGAAGCCGAGTTGCTCGCTTTTCACGCGCGGCTCACGAAGCAGCTCGGTCGCGAAGATCTCGCGTATGTTGTCGAACCGAAATTTGACGGGATCGCTGTCAGCGTGACGTACGAGAACGGGGCGCTCGTGCGCGCCGTCACCCGCGGCAACGGCGCGGAAGGCGACGACATCACCGCCAACGTCCGGAAAATCACGGGATTTCCCCGGATCTTGCGCCCGCGAAACGACGCCGGAGTTCCGAACTTGATTCCCGAAGCCATCGAAATTCGCGGCGAAATCCACGTGCCTTTTGCGGAGTTCACGCGGGTCAACGCGGAGCGCGAGGCCGATGGCGAAGTCGCGTTTGCCCATCCGCGCAATCTCGCCGCCGGCACGATTCGTCAACTCGATGCGCGTGACATCGCGAACCGGGGCTTGCAGGTGGTTTTCTACGGCCTCGGCGCCTGTGCCCCCGCGACCGCGGCGCCGCCGACGCAACAAGCGTTGCATGCGCAATTGATGGCGTGGGGATTGCCGGGAGTGGCGCAGACCTGGACGGCGAAGGGAAAGAAGGAACTCCTGGCGGCGCTCGAAATGTTTCGCGGGGCACGCGTCAGCTTCACTTTCCCCACCGACGGCGCGGTCGTGAAGCTCGACTCCGGCGCGCTGCAGCGCGAAGCAGGCGTCAGCGAGCATGCGCCGCGCTGGGCGGTCGCGTTCAAATTTGCGCCCGAACGCGCCGCCACGAAGCTGCTCGCCATCACCGCGCAGGTTGGCCGCACCGGCGTGATCACGCCGGTGGCGGAGCTGGCGCCCGTGGTCCTCGGCGGCTCGACCGTTTCACGGGCAACGCTGCACAATCGCGACGAAATCACCCGAAAGGATATTCGTGTCGGGGACAGCGTCTACGTGGAGAAAGCGGGAGAAATCATTCCCGCGATCGTCGGCGTGGATCTCGCGCGACGTCCGCCCGGCGCGCCACCGTATATTTTCCCGGCGCATTGTCCTGGTTGTGGCAGCGCGATCACGGTGCGTGCCGGGGAAGCCGCCGTGCGCTGTTTAAATGCGTCCTGTCCCGCGCAGTTGCGCCGGCGGCTCGAACACTTCGCGTCGAAAGCGTGCGTCGATATCGGCGGACTCGGTCCCGCGCTGATCGACGCGTTGGTGGAAAAGCGTCTCGTGAGCTCCGTGGCGGATCTCTATCGGCTGCGCCGGCAAGACCTCGGCGCCGCCGGGAAAAACGCGGGCAAGTCGGGCGATCAATTGCTCGCCCGGATCGAAGCCCGCAAAACCGCGGAACTCTGGCGGTTCATTTACGGGCTCGGCATTCCGCAGATTGGCGCCGTCACGGCGCGTGAGCTGGCGCGGCGTTTCGGCAGCCTCGAAGCGCTGGCGGAGCTGCGCGAGGGTCAGCCGGCCGACCGGGGAAGCGAGGCCGCGCGCAACGACCCCGCGCTGCGCGCCCTTGCAACTCATTTCGCGGACGCCCGGAACCGCGCCGTGGTCGCTCAGTTGCTCGCGGCTGGCGTGCGGCCCACCGCGCCCGGCGCCGGAACCACGCTCGCGGGAAAAACCTTCGTCCTCACCGGCACGCTGCCGACGCTGTCGCGCGCGCAAGCCACGAAGCTGATCGAATCCGCCGGCGGCAAAGTCAGCAACAACGTCAGCCGAGGGACGCACTATTTGGTCGTGGGCGCCGAGCCCGGCGCGAAGCTGGCCCAGGCGCAGGCACTGGGCGTCGCAATGATCGACGAAGCCGAATTGGCGCGATGGGCGAAGGAGCCGTGAGAGGACCGCCGCATCGCGAGAGAGTAATCGGTCCATCGCCTTGGGCCGCACCCCCGTCGGCGCCCGGGCGCGATTGCTTGGGACGCCAATTCTGACCGCGCGGACAGAATTGCGCGCGTTCAACCCGGA
>JBEENF010000330.1:0-4795 GCA_041192325.1 Verrucomicrobiota bacterium | reverse complement strand
GTCGCCCGAGCCGCCGCGCAAACCCTGCCGCTGGCCGCTGCGCCGCTCGTCGTGGGGCAAGCCGTGGTGGGGCTGCCGTTGACGCCGGCGTCGGTGGCGCAACTCGGGCGGCCGACCACCGATTCGGAAGTTCAGGTGATCACCTGCGGTGAACTGGCGATCGTGGGGTTGCCCGGCGAGCCGTTGGTTGGGCTGGCGCAGGAAATCAAACGTGCGTCGCCGTTTCCCCACACGCTGGTGCTGGGATATTCGAATGGCGATGGCGTGGAGTACGTGGGCCTGCCCGGCGAGAAAGCAAAGGGCGGCTACGAGATGGGGCCGTACGGCCTGGGCACGGACGAGTGCGGCGGGATCCTGGTGGCGACGGCGGGACGATTATTGGAGGAGCATTGGGCCGCGGCGAAGCGCGGCTTGTAATTCTCGTTCGGCGCAGCGGCGAGCGCCAGCCAGCCGGTGAGTTGTGACTAAGGGGTCGGCAGAAGCGACAGCACCTTCGCCCGTGGGTGCGGGCTTTTCGGCACGATGATATATCCACCTTCGACATCGCCGTAGGCTTTGAACTGACCGGCAAAATAGGCCTGGGCGGCGACGGCGCACAAGGTGGCGTCGATCTCGTCGATATTACGCAACCCACTGGGATCAATGCCCGCGCGCCGAAGGAGGTCGCGACGAACCGGCTTTTTCTGCCTGGCCGAAACGATTTGGCCGGCCAACGCGCAGGCGACGGCTTGCGGAAATGTTTCGAGGGCGACGCGACCTCGTTGCGTTGGGTCAGTGCAGATGGGGTAGTGCGGCTCCAAGGCCCGATACAACTCCTGCCCCGCGAACATCCACGTGTAGAACGCATGGCCACGAGCCTTCTCTTCGGTCGGAGTGGAAAAGCAGGAAATTTTATCGCGCGCGAGTTCCCGTTCAGCCGCCCGCGCGCGACCCGGAGAGCGCCAGCGGCACGGAGCATCGATGGCCACCACGGTGACCGACAGCGAATGACACCAATCGGTCATTTGAAGCGCCTCCCGTGAATTGAAACGCGCGATCACGCCGCAACCTCGCAGCGCCACCCCATGAAAGCCCTTGGCCGGCCCACCCACGTCGATCCCGGCCATGATTGGCTCCAGGCGCCCGGTGGATGAAGGGCTCATCGCGAGCAGTCCCGTTTTGCGATGCGGGAATACATTTTATGTAACGTGATTGCCGCTGCCTGGCCGGGCGTAACTTGGCGGAAGCGGGCAGGAACCTGCTTGCGCTGGACTGAGTGGAGCGACGACCAGCGTGGCAGGGAAGCGGAAAGGTTCGGGGTCATCCGTGATAGGGCGGGGTGGCACATTGGCAAAGTGTCGTGCCATCCACTCGCTCACGCTCGCGGCTACGAACGCACCCAGCGCTGAAAAATTCTGGGAGCAAGATAAAGAGAAAGATGCCGAGGCCTCAGGGGCGCGGGGTTTACTTTAGGCTGGTGAGGTACGCCAGGAGGTCTGCGGCTTCCTGGGCGGTGAGGCTTTGCAACTGGCCTTCCGGCATCAGCGAGGTCGGCAGGGTTTTTTCCGTGACGATGTTGCCGGCTCTTATTTTTACCATCTGGCCGGTCGGGTTCGTCAGGGAAATTTCGGCGGGCGTGCGCGCGCTCACGAAGCCGGATTGCGTCCGGCCGTCTCGCAGTTCCAACACCGTGAGCCGATACTGGGGCGCGATCGTCTTCGACGGGCTGAGAATGCTTTCGAGAATCTGACTCGCGTTCTGCTCGGCGCCGATGCGCGACAGCTCCGGGCCGAGGTGACGACCCTGGCCCCGGATCAGGTGACACGCCTGACACGCCGCGAGTTTTCCCGTGGCCGATACCAGCATCGCGCCGCGGGTCGGGTCGCCTTTGAGCGCCAGCAAATCGGCGGCCTTGACGTTGGAGCCGAGCACGCGCTCGCGCTGAGCATCTGGTTTGAAGCGTTCGTAGATGTCCCGCACCGTCGCCTCGGGCGAGTCCCAGGCGATTTGAAACGCGGTTGCGCGCAACGCTGCACTGAGTTTGCCGTCGTCGATCGCCCGGCGCAGCCGCATCGCGCCGGACACCGTGGCGAGTTCCCGCGCGATGGTGTCGCGATCCCAGTTCGTTTCGGTCCACGGTTTCGGCGCGGGGTGCTCCGGCGCCAGGTGCGCGATCCAGTCTTCGAGGGTCTTGAGTCCGGCCACGTCAACTTCATGCGCGCCGATGAGCGGCATGTGCCCGGCGCCGAGTTTGGCGAGGCGCACCGCGATGACGGAATTCCATGGATCACCCGGGTCCACGAGCTTGGGATTTTTCAGGCCGAATCCACTCTGCGACGGCGGCACCCCGACGATGTTCATCTGGCCGGTCAACAGTTCGGGATTCAGGAAAATCGCCACGGCGCCACCGGCGTGCGCGGTGTGACAGTGCGCACAGTTGGCGTGAAAGAGCGCGCGCGCCGAAGGGTTCTCGCCGGTGGACGATTCCCCGCCGACGCGGGTTTGCTCAAAGAAATTCGCGTCCACCCAGCCCCGTTCGACAAGCTCGCGCGATTGCCGACCGGGCCCGCTGCGCAATTGCGTGGGGCTGAAGGCGAGCGCGGTGTTGTTCCAGGAGTTGTGACAGCGCAGGCATTCGGCACGGCTTTGAAAGCGCCAGCTGTAACTCCGGGTTTTGTCGCCGAGCGCCATTGGATCGGCCGGCACGCGCAGGGTCAGGTCGGCGCCCTCCGCGGGGACGAGTTCGGCATCCGTCGCCGCCTCGTTCCAGCGGTAGGAATAAGCGTTCCACGCGTCGCCGTCGAAGTGCAGGAGTTGCGTCTCCACCGGCTTGGTCCGATCCGCGGGCGTCAACGCCAGGTCGCCGAGCGCAATCGTGCGCGCGAGCACGGCGCCCTTCGGCCACGTGGTGGTGTAGGTCGCCTTGATCTGGCTGGTCTTGGCGTCCTGGCTCACCGCCACCTTCGTGGAGATTTTGGTGGAGCCGGGCAGCGCGACCAGGCGTGACGCGGTGGCGCCGTCTTCCCACATCGGACTCGCGATGGAAAAATCCTGAACGCCCCGGGCGGGCTGACGGCGGGCGGTGTTGGCGTACAAACCGGTGGCACTTAACTGGCGGGGAAAATTCGCGGCCTGCGTTGCCTGCGGATTGCGCGTCAGGCGGTGGACCGTCGTCGGCGTGCCGTAATGCAGATAATATAATTCGCCGGAGGCATCCTCGCCGAAACTCACGATGGCGTGGGGCGTGTCGGCGATCTCCTCGTGGCGGGTGATTTTTCGCCCGTCGTACCAGAGCGCCCAGATTTTGCCGGTGACGTAGTCGGCGTAGAGGTACGCTTTGGCCAGCTCGGGGAATTGCCGGCCGCGATAGATGTAACCGCCGGTCACGGATGCGGCCTCGGCGTGTGGGTGCGCGACGATGGGAGGAGTAATCGGCGCGAGGGGACTCGCGAGCTGAGGCTTCACCGCGTGCGGGCCTTCGTAGGCGCTCCAGCCGTAGTTACCGCCGCGTTTGACGAGGTGAACCATCTCCCAGAGTTCCCAGCCGACGTCGCCACACCACAGGTCGCCATTGACCGGATCGAAACAGATTTTCCAGGGGTTGCGCAGACCAAAGGCCCAGATCTCGGGGCGAGTGGGCGGCGAGTTGGGCCAGGGATTGTCGGCGGGAATGCGGTAGTTCTTTCCCGGATCGCGATGATCGACGTCGATGCGGAGGACGGACGACGTGAGATCGCTCGTGTCCTGCCCGGTGTTCGTTCCATCCGGCGGAGCCGCCGGTCCGCCATCGCCCGCGGTCACGTAGAGATACCCGTCGGGGCCGAATTTGAGTTCGCCGCCATTGTGGCCGGTGGCGTGCCAGGTGAGCAGCACTTCCTCGCTGGCCGAATCGACGCGCAGCGGATCCAGCGACGCGAGTTTGAATTGCGAAACCCGCTCGGTGTAAGTTTCCGCGAGGACATAGCTGACGAAGATTTGCCGTGTCTCCCGAAATTTCGGGTGCAGGACGACCCCGAGCGCCTGATGCAGATTCGGGTGTACGGCCCGCAGATCCATGACCTCCACTCCGTCCGCAAGGTCGCCGCTGGTCGGAATGGAGGAGATTCTTCCGCGCCGCTCCACCACGAGCCACCGATCGGTCCCCGGGATCAGTTCGAGATCGAGCGCTTCCGTTAGCTTCAAGTTGGGCAGAACCGGTTCCGACGCGAAAGCCTTGGGCGGCTCGGGCGATCCGTTCACCTGCGAAGTCGTCCAGGGGGCGCGCGGAACGGGCGGGGCGGCTGTCGCCGGCAAAAGCGTGGCCGCGAAAAAAATAATTGCGAGGCAGGCAGGCCGAAGGTCCAAGGTCATGGTGGGAAGCCGCTAAATGAGGTGGGGTGGAGGCGAGGGGAGGGACGAAGGCGAACCGCAGGCGTAGCCACCCGCACACGCATCCCATACGAGGCCGGCTTGCGCCACACCAAAACAGGCGGCTTCGGGCGGCGGGTTTCGCCCGGCTGAAAAGCGAAGGGACGCATTGCGGAATTTCAATCCCGAGGGATCGTGGCGGTTCATTACTCTGCGTTAATGAAACTATTTTCCCTGTTGCTCGTGTTCGGGTTGGCGCTCGCGAGCGCGAAAAAAGCTTCGGCTGAAACGGTGCTGATCACCGGCTCGAATCGCGGACTCGGACTTGAATTTGCCCGGCAACATGCGGAGCAGGGCTGGACGGTCATTGCCACCGCCCGGGCGCCGGAAAGCGCGACGGAACTCAAGCAGCTCGCCGCGAAGCACAAGAGTGTTGTGATCGAGAAACTGGATATTCTCGATCGCGCGG
>JBEENF010000329.1:0-4798 GCA_041192325.1 Verrucomicrobiota bacterium | reverse complement strand
GCGCGAAACCAAGGGCGAAAACCCCGGTCGCCACGCTGATGGGCGGCTGTTGCGCCAGGGTCCGCAGCGACTTTGCCAGCAGGAGAATAAAAAAGGGCAGCGCGACCCAACCGAGCAGCGAAAGCACCAGGGAGTTGGGCTGGTCCGAAGGCTTGGCGAAAAAAAACGTCAGCGCGTGCTGCAGATTTTCCGTGATGTAAGCGGGCGAGAAAACTTTTTCGTAGCCGGGCTTGCTCCCCAGTTCCCACGCTGAAACGCGCAAATCGAAGATGCGATGCTGGAGCGGATAGTGCACCATGAGCAGCGGGGCCACCACGACCGGCCACGAGAGGCAGGTGCGACCTTCCCGTACCCAAACCCAAAGGATCAATCCCGCGACCGGCAGCAGAAATACCACCGATTCATAGCGCACCTGCGCCATCAACAGCGCGGAAAAACAAAATGCCGCCAAAGCCGGGGAATCTTTTTGCTGCAGCCACCGGGCGCCCAGCAGCATCGTGGCCAGGATCATCACCAGGTTGAGCAATTCGAAACCGCCGCCCGTCGCGTTCTGCGCCAGCAGCGGCAATCCGGCAAAAAGAATCACTCCGAGCCACCCTGCGTACCGCCCGGCCAGCAGCCGCCCCGTCAGATTGACCAGTCCCAGGAAAACAAAGGTGAGCCCGCAATTGAGCACAAACGCGTTGGACGGACGGTAACCGGTGAGATCGTGCAGCAGGGAGACCAGGAAAGGAAAAAAGAGCGGCCGCTTGTCCATCATGCCGTCTAGAATCACGAACGTGCCTTGAATGTCGTTCCCCCGCACGGGAGTGAGCACGGTCTTGTCCAGATGCATGCTCATGGACGTTCCCAGCAGCATGATTTCGTCCATGACAATCTTGAACCCAAAGGTCTCGTGCACCAGCAGGACCAAGCCGCCGGCGGTCACGACCGCGACACTCGCCCAGTCGATCTTTCCGCCACGTAACTCGCGCAGGGCCGGCCCAAAATTTTGCCCCAGGGCCCGGACGAACAGCGCGAACGCCGCCAGGACCAGCCAGAAACCGGTGCGGGATACAAAGGTGATGGCGGGGCGATCGGGGATGGCGAAAAACCCCAGCACCACGGCGAGGATCGCAGTCAGCATCAACCACCAGAGCCGGCGATCCCGGAAGCAAGGGGCAAAGGCAGTACCAATCATGGCCGGGATAATGAGGGACGGCGCGCAATTGAAAAGCCCCGTCACCATTGAATGCGGGCGCAAAAAAGCCGCCCGAAAAGGGCGGCTGAACTGGTTTGAGCTTTTTTGGATTAGGGCGCGTAGGTGATCGTGCGCTGCCCGGCGACCCCCGAGATGGTGATCGTTTCTCCCTGGGTGAAGCCGGCCGGATAAGTTTCCGCCGCCACCAGGTTCAGCGATTTAACATAGCTGGTCGGTCCAACGAGGTTGCCTTGCGAAACCGACGAGACGCCGTTTTCCAAGTAGTATTGATCGGCGGCGGCCGCCAGCTGCCGGGCATTGTTGAGGACTGCCTTATCCTGCGACGACGTGCGAACCTTCTGGAACGCCGGAATGGCCATGGCAGCCAACAGACCGATGATGACGACCACGATCATGATTTCCACCAACGTGAATCCCTGAGTCTTTGATTTCATATTATTTTTTATAAGCGCCTTACTGACGGGGCTGAAACTAGCGTAATACAAAAAGCCCGACACCGAGTGGCGAGCGTTATGTTTGTAAAGGACTCACGAAAAGCAGGCCGACGCCCGTCCTCAAAATTTAAGCAAAAAAAAAGCCGCCCCAAGGGCGGCTCGTTCCAATCCATTAAGTCAGAAATCAGGGAGCGTAGGTAATCGTGCGCTGACCAGCGACCCCCGCGATGGTGATCGTCTCTCCTTGGGTGAAGCCAGCGGGATAGGTTTCCGCCGCGACCAAGTTCAGTGACTTCACGTAGTTGGTTGCCCCGACCAAGTTGCCCCGGGAAACGGAAGAAACGCCGTTTTCCAGGTAATACTGGTCAGCCGCGGCCGCGAGCTGGCGCGCATTGTTGAGCACCGCTTTGTCTTGCGACGACGTGCGCACCTTTTGGAAGGCGGGAATAGCCATCGCGGCCAGCAGGCCGATAATGACCACGACAATCATGATTTCAACGAGGGTAAAACCCTGGTTCGAGTTGTGATTCTTATTCATCTTATTTGCTCCGACTTTTAATTATTATATACAGCTCAAATTTGAGCAGGGCCACGAACTAACTGGAAGATTTTCTGCGGCAAGGGCCCATCAACTGCAAGTATGTCTGGACTGAGCAGTAGTATTACGTAGCGGCAACCACGCATCAACCATTTACCGGCGTTTGGCGGCCGGCTTCGCGCGTTTTGCCTTGGGCGGGCTCTTCTCCGCCTTCAGCAGTTTTTCCGGTTGCAGCTCCTTCGCATCGCGCCACAGCCGTTCCAAGCCGAACCGTTCGCGGGTTTCCTTCAGGAAGAGATGAACCATGACATCGAAGGTATCGATCACCAGCCAGCCACTGTCCTGGGCAGTCTCCATGCCGACGATGCGAACCTTCGCCGCGTCCAGTGCCTTCTCCAGTTCCACCCGCAGCGCCCGCAGATGGGGATCCGAGGTGGCGGTCGCCACCACCAGGTAGTCGGTAATGGAAGATTGGTCGCTCACATCCAGCACCGTGAGTTCCGCCGCCTTCTTTTCATCCAGTACACGACAGCACAGCTTTACCAACTCGAGCACTGCCGATTTTTTCGATTTCATTCAGGATTCGCGATAGAGACGGCGTTGCTCGATGTAAGCAATCGCGTTGTGGGGCATGAAATAATGCAGGGAAAGGTTTTGGCGGGTTCTAGCCCGGAGTTCGGTCGAGCTAATCGCCAGCAGGTGGCCGTCACATCGCCGGAGACGCAATCCGGGAATCTCCGCAAACGCTTTCGCCGCGTAGCCCGGGCGTTCCAGAAAGGCGAATTCCACCATCTGCGCCAAAGCCGCGATGTCTTTCCAGAGATGCAGTTGAGGAAGCTGATCCCCGCCGATGATCCAGAAGAGTTGATCGTTGGGGTACATTGCGCGAAAATGTCGCACCGAGTCGATGGTATAGCTCAGCCCACCTTGGCGCACCTCAAAGTCGGAGATTTCGAATCGCGAATCCCAAGCCGTGGCCGCGCGCAGCATGGCCAGCCGGTCTTCCCCGGACGACTGTGTCTGCTGCGGCTTCAGCGGAGCCTGCGCGGCGGGCACAAAAACCACGCGGTCCAGCTGAAGCTGTTCGTAGGCGTCTTGGGCCGCCATCAAATGGCCGAAGTGCACGGGATCAAAGCTGCCACCAAGAAAGCCAATTTTCACCGCGCGCACCGTGCTGAGGGCGGGCCCCGCAAGCAAGGGGATTTCCCCGTGGGAAGGTTTGCGGGAAATCGATCTCCGCTCTGATAACCACCACCGCCAAGTCCCGCCACACGCGCAAGCTGGCGTTTCTGCTTGAGGGAGGCTTGGCTGGAATTCATGGCAGTAGCCGGCCTCGTGAAAACATCGCCCGGGTGGTGGAATGGTAGACACTAGGGACTTAAAATCCCTTGGCCGTAAGGCCGTGCGGGTTCGATCCCCGCCCCGGGCACCAACGACTTACGCAGGGAAGGGGCCCTCGTGGTAAACGCCGTCTGGGCATTTACTTGGCAAAAATTCGGCGACGCCTTCATAAGTTCCGCCGGGCTCGGACTAAAAGGAGGCGGGACCGTGTCGTCCAAACCACAATCTCCAAAATCACCAGGAATGCCTCAGCCTGCGGGCAGTAATGAAACACCGCGGGCTGACCCTAGGAGACCCGTTGCAAGGAGTTAGGAGAGGACAGGACATTCAAGCCTCACCCCGCTTGAACTTCGAATCGATCCGCAACGAAACACTTCGCCTTGAGATAATAGTGTCAGGCATTGAGCAAATGCGCGTCGCGGCCCAGCCTGTGGTTGGTCTATCGTCACGGTTTGATTCCCGGAGTCAGTTCCAACTTACTGCTACCCACTGAGAATCCGTCACCGCCCCGCTATTCATCACATGAAACGACGAACTTTTCTGAAAAACGGTCTGGTGGCCTGCACCGGTCTAGCTTGCGCGGAAACGTGGAGCGTCCGCGCCGCCGACAGAGCTGCCGCTGATGGCGTCCGGCCGTTTCGAATGAAGTTCTCGCCCGACTTCGGCCTTTTCGACGACTCGGCGGGCAAGACCCCGATCGACCAGATCAAGTGGGGATTCGACCACGGATTCCGAGCTTGGGAGAACACCATGTTGCGACGACGGCCGGTCGACGAGCAGGAGCGGATCAGCCGGACCATTCAGCAGCTCAGCATGGAGTTCGGCCAATTCGTGGGCACCATGAACTTCAAGGATGTCACCTTTGCGGGACGGGATGCCGCCGCCCGGGAGGTGGTCCTGAACGAAGCGCGCGCCTCCGTCGAAATTGCGAAGCGGATGAACACGAAGTTCGTCCATAACGTGCTGGGAGTGGCAGACCCCAAGCTGCCGGGGCATTTTCAGATGGCGAACGCGATCGAACTGCTCAAGCGCATTGCCGGGATATACGAGCCCCACGGCATCGTGATGGTGATGGAGTCAATGAACGCGAAGATAAATCACCCGGGCATGTTCCTGCGGACGATCCCTCAGGCGTACGTCTTGGCAAAAGCGGTGAGGAGCCCGAGCGTCAAGGTGCTGTTTGATTTCTATCATGTCCAAATCGAGGAGGGAAACCTTCTGCCAACGCTCGACTACGCGTGGGACGAAATTGGCTATATTCAAATGGGAGATACGCCCGGCCGC
>JBEENF010000328.1:0-4798 GCA_041192325.1 Verrucomicrobiota bacterium | reverse complement strand
CTCGTCTTCGTCGATCTTAACATTCTTGGTCGCGGCAATCTGTTTGAGTTCCGAATTGGACTGTTGGTGGTCCTGCAGAAGTTTTTGCGCAAAGCTGCGCACTTCCTGGTTCGTGGCGCGTTCGGAGGCGAGGGTCGCCAGCTCCACTTCGGACATACCGACGTCCGCTGCTTTCAATACAAAACGGCGGTCTCCCCAGCCGAGGCGACCCGAGCTCGAACTCGAACTCATCGCCGTCGAGCCGGTGGTGGAACTCGTGGTGTCGTAGGCGCCACTCCCCGGCGTGCTTGAGCTGGGGGACGCGCTGGAGCTGGGCGAACTGTAGCTACCGCTACTCGTTGAGCCGGCGCCTCGGGTGGAGTCGGAAGCGGGTGAATTGTAACCTCCACTTGTGCTGTCCGCGCCGCCCCGAGAGGAGGAAGTGCCGTCCGAGTTGTAACTACCGCTTGAGCGGTCCGTGCTGGACCCGGCGCCGGATCCCGACGTGCCGGATGAGCCCGACTGATGGGCAACGGCCGTAGCCGCGCCGATGAGGGCTGCGACCGCCGACACCATGAGGAGGCGGGGTCGTGGAAAAGATTTGTGTTTCAGTGATTTCATTGCGCCCGGACTATACGCAGTGAACCAGTGGTGACCATGGGACCACGCCCCGATTTCGCCACCGGCCCAACTCCCGCGGACATTTGCCCAGAGCACTTGCGTTCGCGCCTTTCAACTCCGCAAGGCACTGCCATCGCGCCCGATGAGCAGGAAACTAAAAGGTCAGACGGACGCCGGCGAGCAGGCCCCGCCCAGGCAGGGGGGCAAAGTTTTTCAGAAACGAGCTGTGCTCGCGCGCGCGCGCGTTGCCCAAATTGGCACCCCGGGCAAACAGCTCGTAGTTCACGCGCCCGGCCACCACCAGGTAACTCAGGTTTGCGTTCACCATGGTGTAACCCGCGGTGCTGGTCTCTGGTGCGCTGATCCGATTTTGACGTTGAGCCCGCTTTATTGCCAAATCCGCGTTCCACCTGCCGTCGTCATAGTTGAGTTTCAGTCCGTAGCGGAGCGGCGGAATGCGCGGGAGCGGCTCGCCTCGGGCTCTTTCCTCGGCGCGTACAAAATCCGAAATCAAGTCGAGGTGAAAATGGCGGCCAGGCCGGTCGATAAAGTGGAACGAGAGCTCGCCTTCGCCGCCGTAAAAATTCGCATCACGCGCCGTGTATTGAAAAGGCGTCAGACCCTCCGGATTATGGCGCAAGGGAATCGTCGCAGCCGGCAGTTCTTCCTCGAAGATGAAATTGTCGAAGCGATGGACAAAGGCGCTGAGGGCTCCCGTGACGAAGCCGGCGCGGCGACGAATGCTCGCATCAAGCCCCAACGATTTCTCGTTCGGCAGATTCGAGGCGCCGACCTCGTAAGCGCCCGTGCCGCCATGCGGCCCATTGGAAAAGTTTTCCTGGGCCGTGGGCAGCCGTTCGGACAACGCGAGATTGACGGCGACGGACCAATCCTTTTCCGGGTAGAAGACGGCGCCCAGGGAGCCGCTGGCGCCCGTGCGGTTCTTCCTATCGCCCGTTTTGGCGGCAAACCCGGGCACCACGGGGAGGTCGGCGGCGACCTCCCCGAGTTTAATCGACTGACGCTCGACGCGGGCGCCAGCCTGCAGCCGAATTTCGCCCCATTTCCATTCTTCGAGCGCGAACACCGCCTGCCGGGCGGTGACCGAAGGAGGCGTGACCACTTCTGCGCCGACTGCTCCGAAGTCACTGCGCTCCATTTGCATTCCCCACGTGCCGGTCACCGCCCGGCAGAGCGAATGGGGTAACTCGAGCCGGCCTTCCCACGCCTTGTTTCTGAAAGTCGTATTCGTGATTTTACGATCCACCACCTCGCGATGCGTGTAGTTGCCGGCGGCGAAATGCGCCCGGGCGCCGCGCAGAACTCCCATCTCCGCCTTGCTCTCGCCTTCGAGTTCCAGCCGGCGTTGCTGCATCGTGATACTGATCGGCTCATCGACGGGAACTCCGTAGGTGCTCGAATACGCGCTGACCGCCACTCCGAGCCGGCCGTTGGCGCCAAACCAACTGGCGCCAATCGCGCCGCTTTTTCGGGTGATATCGCTGTTCGGCAGAATGCCGGCCGGCTGCCGGGAAGGCGCCTCCGCGTCGCTCCGGGCCACGCCGGGGATGCGCACGTCATCGCTCTGTTGCTTCAAGGCATTCACATGCAGGGCGAAGTCCTTGTTGCCAGCCCCGGCCGAAAGTACGGCCGCGCGCTCGCGGGCCGCGCCGCCGGCGCGGAGTTCGAAAGCGCCGGAAAAATCCCGGGTGGGGGCGCTGTCGGGGATCGTGTTCTCGATGACGTTGATGGCGCCGCCCACCGCCGAGCTGCCGTAAAGCAGGGTGCTCGGGCCGCGCAACACCTCGATGCGCGACGCAAAAAGCGTTTCAAGCGCCGTGTTGTGGTCCGGACTGACGTTCGAGGCATCGAGCGCGCCGACGCCATTTTCGAGCACGCGGATGCGATCACCGCCCAGCCCGCGAATCACCGGCCGGCTGGCGCCCGGCCCAGAATAGGTGGACGACACCCCCGGGGCGCCGGAGAGGGTTTCGCCCAGAGTGTTTTGCGCGAGCCGGCGCAGTTCAGAGCCGGCGAGTACGGAAGTGCCCTGCGCCAGATCAAATGACGTCTTGGGATCGGGACCGGCGCTGACGACAAACTCGTTGAGACGTTCGATTTTGTCGGTCGCCGGCGGGGCCGAAGTCTGCGGCGTTGCGGCGGGAAGGCTGATCGCGGCGCATAAAAGTAAGGAGGAAAGCGAAGGGGAAAAGGACATGATGAACTGAAGTTTGAACGAATGGGCACTTCCAACACGCGCGGCGGGTGCGGCGGATCAGTGCCGTCAGCGCAACGCGTCTCCAACCTGCAGCGGCCGGTCTACGACCGACGCCACGGCGATCTTCGGTTCAAACCTGTGCTGGCGGTCCGCGCTCGGGCCGGAGCAGATAGCGCGCCGCGGCCAGGAAAATTTCCCCGGCCTGCGCAGCGTCATAAACGTAATCCACCCGGTCCGGCGCCACCGCCTTTACGGGATCGAGCGACAGCGGAATGCCGTTCGCGAACAAGGTTACTGGACAGCTTTCCTCGCTCGTCGGCGTTCCTTGGTGCAGCTGGTCATGCAACTCCCGGCTGGCCCCAATCATCGTGAGCCCTAACACCAGTGCCACCCCTCCGGTCGCAACCAAGGCGCGAATAAAATCGGCCAGAGCAGTACGACGCAGGGCAGGAAACATGACGGGTCGTGAAACTGCGGATATTGCGGGACTCGTCAAGCGGGTTGGGGCCAGCTCAGCCCCGACCCACCGCGGATTTCGCGGCTAAGGCGCTCCCAGCGAGCGAAGGTCGAAGAGCCACCATTCGCCGTCACGTTCCTGGATTCGCCCGAGCAAGGCTCGTCCGACCGGCGCTTCATTGAGGAGGCCCGGCGCGATTTTGAAATCGCGTTCGCCGGCGGCAAAGACGCCGGGCAAGCCGGATTGATTGACCCGCACCACACCTGGCTGGGAGGGAACTTGCGCGATTGTTCCGCGGATCGAAAAGCCCTGAAGTTCTGCAGGAGTCGGCGAACACCCGCATTCGTTCTCGAATTCCAGCAGCTCACCCTCCGGCACGGTGATCAACAATGTGCGCAAAGGCCCGGACCCCCCGGTGGCGAAAGTGGCCAGCAATTGCACGTCGGATTTGCCGCCCTGATAGTCGCGGACCAAGGCGAGCCGCGGTACGGTCTTCGGGTTGATCGCGCCCGGGGGCGCGAGCGCCACCGGCGCATTGAGGGCAAACTCGGGACTGACCCGGCGCAGCCACACACTGCCGTCGTTTTCCACCCAAGTCACCAGCATGGCGCGGTCGTTGAGAATCAACGTGTCAACGCGTCCGGCCGGACGACCTTGGTCGACGCGCAGCGGCATGAGAAAGCGCCCGCCTGCGTCGGGGGAAAAAGACGCCAGCACGCGCGGATTGTTGTCGGCGGCGGTGAACCAGGCGACGGCGACGCGGCCGCCATCCGTGGCCACTCTGGGGCCGTTGATCGGACACGCGGCGATGCGCCAGTCGTCGTTGTTCAGCGGTTGGGGCGCGCTCCAATTTCCGCCGTGGAAGCGACTGAACCGAATGTCCCTCACCTCCTCTGCAGTGCGACCACGATACGCCAGGATGGCGCCCCCGTCGGGAAAGGCTGCCAGCGTCGTCTGGCAGCAATCGCAAACCGAAGGATCCACCAGCACATCGCCCGATCGCGCGCCGAGGATTCGCGCGAAAAGTTGCTGCGCCGTGCCGCCGGTTTGGCGCGCGCGTCCATCGAGCCACGCCACGAGCACGCGCCCGTCGCTCAACCGGACAAAGGAAAACTTCTCCACCGTCTGTCCGCCGCTCGTCCACGGCGCCGGTGCGCTCCATGTGGCGCCGTCATCGGACGATTCGCTCACCGCGGCGCCGCCCTGGCCATTGGTCCATACCGCGAAGCCGCGGCCGTCGCCGTTGAGCGCAATCTGGGGAAAATCGGCGGAACTGACGGGCACGCCGTTTCCAACCGCAATGGTTTGCGGTGAGCCCCAGCGTTTCTCCTGCGCCGCGAACTTCGCGAAGCGCAACGTGTTGGGTCCGCCACTCGGTGCGGCGCCGTGCTGATGCCTTGCGGGCGCCACCGGCGCCGGGCCCCCGGGAACCGGCGGTGCCGGCTCCACCCAGGAAAGCCAGAATACGCCGTTGGGGGCTTTGGTCAGGGAGGCACCGACGGCTTCACGGCCGGCGGGCGAGG
>JBEENF010000327.1:0-4827 GCA_041192325.1 Verrucomicrobiota bacterium | reverse complement strand
CGGCATCACCGGGGCGCAGGAAGTCGCCGCGAAGGTGCACATGGGTCTTGCGCTCCTCGGCCACCAAAATCGGCGCAGCGGTATCGGGAAATTTCGGCTTTTTCGCCGCGTGCGCCACCAATTCGGCCCGCAGCGCACGACCTTCGGCGTCGACCTCTTCCGCAAAATACCGCGCCAACGCCAGCCGTTGGCTGGCGCTGCGCTTTTCGCGGGGAGTTTCCACCACAGCCACAATCTCGTCGGGCAGCGTGCTCGGTTCCAAGCGGGCATCTGACGACGTCGCAGCCAGGCGAAACCGATTGATCAAGCCAACGGTGTTCTGCTCGAGTTCGAAAAACAGTTTCGATCCTGGCGGCAAATCCAGCGGAGTTTTCGTGGCAAAAACGATCACGTGGCTTTGATCCGTCTGCGTGCCGACACTCCAGCCCGTCTCGGAGTCCCCATCAATTGCATGAGCCGCCTCGCCACTCTTGCTCGCCAGATCCGCCAGGGCCGAAGCGAGCTCGATCTTGCGCGGTTCGGCGTCGCCCACTCGCAGTTTCACCGTAAATTCCGACAGCGCAAAGTCGCCCTTCGGGCCACGCCCGACGAGTTTGCCCGGATCATACAATGCCTCCAAACGCAACCCCGTGATGCCCGTCAGCCCCGTCGAAGTTTCCATGGTGATGCGCGATCGAACCGGGTCGCGTGGTCGGGGCGAAATGGAGCCATCTTTCCCGGCCACGATTGGCGCGTCCACGTCATCGGCGGAGATGATAACTTTTTTCGGCTTCAACACCGACCAGCGCGCTGACGGCAAACGGAGAGTGCGCTCCCATGCGGGGAGCTCGCTTTGGGACACCCGCTCCCGGTGAGCCTGCAGCGCTGGCGCCAGTCTCGCCTCATCGGCATCCCATGTCTTCATCTGCCGCTGATAGGCGGCCAGATCCTCTGGGGAAGGCAAGGGCAGATCCTTTTCCGAAGCGTTATTGAAGAAAGCGTAGAGCTGATAGAATTCGCGCTGAGTGATCGGATCGAATTTATGCGAATGGCACTCGGCGCAGCCGATCGTCAATCCCAGCCACGCGGCCCCCGTTGTGCTCACGCGGTCCACCGTTGCCTTGGTGCGAAATTCCTCCTGATCCGCGCCGCCTTCACGATTCGTCAATGTTTGACGGTGAAATGCGGTGGCAAGTTTTTGCTGGTCCGTGGCGTTGGGCAGCAAATCGCCGGCGAGTTGTTCGATCGTAAATTGATCGAAGGGCACATCACGGTTGATCGCGGCGATCACCCAGTCGCGGTAGAGATAAGCGTAAGGGCGCGGAGAATCTTTCTCGTAACCATCGCTGTCTGCGTAGCGGGCGAGATCCAGCCAGTGGCGGCCCCAACGCTCGCCGAAATGCGGGGAGGCGAGCAGGCGGTCGACCAACTTTTCGTAAGCGTCAGATCGGCTGTCGTTGGCAAACGCGGTCACCTCGGTCGGGGTTGGAGGCAGCCCCAGCAGATCCAAGCTGAGGCGACGAAGCAGCGTTACGCGATCGGCTTCGGGCGAGGGCTCGATCTTCTCCTCGTGCAGGCGCGCCAGCACAAAGGCGTCGATGGGATTGCGCGTCCATTGACGGGTTCGCAAATTAGGCACAGGGACGCGTTGCGGTGGCTTAAAGGCCCAATGCCCGCTGTCCTTCGCCCCCGCCGCGGTTTCGTTGGGCCAAGGCGCGCCCGCGTCGATCCAAGCGCGCAACTTGCCAATTTCCGTCACGGTGAGACGGTCGTCCTCCGGCGGCATAATGACCTCCGGATCCAAGCCGGCAACATGGTGAATCAAGATGCTCTCGGCGCTTTTGCCCGGCACAATGACCTTGCCCGAATCCCCTCCGAGCAAGGCGTCAGATTTGCGATCCAATCGCAGCCCGCTTTTCTGTTTCTCCGACCCGTGGCACGAATAACAGTTCTGGGCGAGAATGGGCTGGATGTCCCTCGCATAGTCGACTGCTTCGGTAAAAACCGGCGGCAGCTGGGCCAAATCGAGCGCCGGAGATTTCGGCTGCGTCGCGGCGATCGCAGAGGCGCACCAGCAAAGTCCCAAGCCCAGCCAACGCAGCACCCGAACCTTGCCCCGGGAAACCTTCGCATCGCCGTTACTCACTGCGTGTTCACGTCTGTGGGCCAATGGGGTTGAAGTAAGCACGTTGGCGAAGGGTAAGGGGTGACGAAGGAAAAACTATAGCCCAACCAAAGCCAAGCGCCACCCGCGGTATTTTTTCTGACACTAAAAGGAGGGCATGAATGATCGCCTCAGGAGGGGGCGGGCCCATCGATTTCCCGCTCAGGTAGCCAAGCGCTATTTCTTCCCCAAAAGATCAAGCACGGCGGCGCTCATGGATGTAACGCAGGCTTGAATGGTCGGGTTCGGAACAAAGAGCGCGGTCGGGGAGTGATTTGAGGCCAACGAGACACCAGCGCTCTCGGCTTCGGCGAACTTGGCAGGATCCGCCGCGCCCACCGCCCAAATAAAAATGGGCACGCGATGGGCGGTCCGGCCGAATTCCGAAAAGTCCTCGGCGCCGGTGGTCGGCGGACGTGGCTCCACGCGGTCCTCGCCGAGCCAGCT
Organism: Verrucomicrobiota bacterium; assembly: GCA_041192325.1. Classification (GTDB taxonomy): domain Bacteria; phylum Verrucomicrobiota; class Verrucomicrobiia; order Opitutales; family Opitutaceae; genus ER46. Next base: position 2,237 of record JBEENF010000327.1, on the reverse strand, counting down.
TTTGAAGGTTCCCGACAGCCGACGCACGAGTTCCGGGTTGTTCACCGTCACGGCAGCAGATTCGGGAGTTACGGTCACCACGGGTAGACGGTCGGGGGGAACTCCAGCGGCCTGCGCCGTCCCTGCGGCGATTCGACGAATCGCGGCGATGAGCTGCTCGGTTACTTTCTCATCGAAGCTGCGCAGTGTCAGCTCGAGCTTCACCTCCTCGGAAATAATGTTGCGCTTGGTTCCCCCGTGAATCGTGCCCACGGTGACCACCGCGGGCGTGCCCGGTTTCACTTCGCGACTCACAATCGGCTGCAGTGCGATCACGATCTGGGCCGCCAACAACACGGGATCCCGGGTGGTATGCGGCGCGGATCCATGTCCCCCCACCCCACGAACCAGAATATCGACTGAACTGACGCTCGCGTACGTTGGCCCTTCCGTCACTCCAATGATGCCCGCCGGTCTCACGGCGGAGACATGCAGCGCCAGGGCATAATCGGGTTTGGGAAAGCGCGTATAAAGTCCATCCAACAACATCGCCCTTGCGCCCGCGACAATCTCCTCCGCGGGTTGCGCAATGAGCACCAGCGTGCCGGACCAATTCGCCTTCAAGTGCACCAAGGTGCGCGCGGTCCCGATCATTCCGGTGACATGCAGGTCGTGGCCACAGGCGTGCATCGCTGGCTGATCCCGACCGGAGAGGTCTTTTACGACCGCCTGACTGGCATGCGGCAGCCCGGTCGCTTCCTTGACGGGCAGCGCGTCCATGTCCGCCCTACCCAGCACCGTGGGGCCCGCGCCGTTTTTAAGCACCGCCACGACCCCGGTGTTTCCGATTCCTTCCGTCACCTCGAAGCCGAGGGTGCGCAACTCGCGAGCCACGAGCGCCGCGGTTTTCACCTCCATAAAAGAAAGTTCGGGGTGGGCGTGAATCTCTTTGTAGATCGCTTCGAGTGCAGGATATTCCGCGGCGACTTTGTCCACCACTGCCTTGCGTAGGGCCGCAGCATCCGTCGCGGCGCCACAAACGAGAGAGCATCCTGCGGACACGGCACTCATTAAGAACACAGAAAGGTAAGTCCTCATAACGGGAAAAGGTGCGGATGGCGTTGGAAGGGGATCAAAAAACCGAAAATGAAGTCGAACGCCGCGCTGCTGTACGTTTCAGAGAAAATGACGGCCAAGGTAAAATAGCTCCCTGTTTGCCATTGGAGAGCACAACAGAAAAACGACCGGTCACCGAGGTGACACGCTCAATTCACGACGAAGGAGCTTGGCCTCGACCACGAAAGGTCCACCCGGTAGCAGGCTCGCGATCAGCACCAGCGCCGTTCGACGCCACGGCCAGACCAGCGCGGAAGCGGTCTGCAGCGCCACCAGAACGTAAGAAATAAAGAGGATGCCGTGGGCCATTCCCACCACGCGAACGGCATCCGGCCAGCCGGCGAAATATTTCAACGGCATGGCGATAAAAAGCAGGACCAGGAAAGAGATGCCTTCCCAAAAGCCAACCGCGCGAAGCCGACCCAAAGGAGTTTTAAACCCATCCATGCTTCGGATTAGTGCAAAGTTGGACGGCTAATGTCGAGGACGTCAGGAAAGCCGGTCCGCCAAATACGGTCGGCGGCGCTCCTTCGCGCTCTCCAGACCGTGGCAGCGTCACTCTCTACAATTTTTTCTCCGTGCTTCCGGCCGGCGCCTGATTCGGTGGCGTCGAAAAACCCGCTTCGATTTGCGAGGCCACCTGTTTAATCAAAATCCCCACATGCTCGGGTGACGGCGTGCGATGGTCCACCGATCGTCGGGCCGCCACTTCCCATGCCAGCACTTCCCCCTTTTTGTCGAGAGTGCCACGATCCCAAGCCCGGAGGATCAAGGAATCGTAACCTCCGCGGTCGGCCGATTTGTCTTCTTTGCCCCGCTCCGCGTCTTCCATCAGCCGTTTCCAGCCCCCGGTGGGGATGATCTCACCATTCGGTCCGACCAACAATGAGCCCGACGAATCATTGCGTTCCGTTAGAATCTGACTGTAGCGGCCCTGTCCTGCCATCGCTGCGACATTGGCGTAACGAATGGAATCCGGATTCTCGACCGGTTGCAGCGCCAAGCGCGGGCCAAATCCCATATCAACCCTGATTACGTAACTCGCTGTCGCCGGATCCAGCGCCTCTTCATAACCCTGTTTCTCCAGCGCTGCGCCAAGGGCCTGTAGCGCTTTTGGGTCTGACATGAACCAGCGGGATACC
>JBEENF010000326.1:0-4883 GCA_041192325.1 Verrucomicrobiota bacterium | reverse complement strand
TCCCCCACCCGAGGCGAGAATGGCGGCGACAAGTCCCGATCCTTCGGCAAGGTGAAATTCGGGATGACTGAGATAGGAGCCCACCAAGGACGCCCCAGCGGAATGGCCCCAGAGAATGATCTTGTTCGGATCGCCGCCAAATTCGGCGCCGTGTTCGCGCGCCCAGGCGACGGCGGAAGCGACATCCTCGGTGGCATTCGGATAGGCGAATTCCGGCGCGAGCCGGTAATTGGTGTTCACGCCGACAAAGCCGTTCGATACCGCCCATATCATCACATTGTCATAGGAATAATCGCCGGGCCGGTGCTTATCCCCGCCGGTAAATCCGCCGCCATGCACAAAGATAACAATGGGCTTGCCTGCGCCCCGATCGGGATCGGCCATGAACACGTCGAGACGCTGCAATGGATGATCGCCGAATGCGATGTCGCGCAATGCGGTGACATCGCGCGGAGGCGTCTGTACATGCATGGGCCGCAACACGTCGGCTGTCGCGCGCGCATCGTTTACCGCGCCCATGGCGCGAATGCCCGCAGCCATTTCAGCCGGCAGTTCGGCATTGGCGGCAAAAGGCAATGCCATCAGAGAAAGCGTGAGCGCAAATAATCTCGAAGTCATGGTGCAACTCCCTGCGAAAATCCTCCGGTGCGTCCGGAATGTTGGGCGCCAGCTTTGTTCAATTGCGGGGCCGTGACAAGCACTCGCCACAGCGCCGCTACGCCAATGCGTCCCGCGCCGCCTGACCGGCGGCAGCGACCGCTTCGCTCGCCATCGGAATAAGGTCCTGCATGCTGAAAAACCCATGAATCATGGTCGGGTAATCGATATGGCGCACTTTGACACCAGCCGCTTTCAGTTTGGCTGCATAGGCTGCGCCCTCATCGCGCAGGGGATCGAAGCCTGCTGTCACCACATAGGCCGGGGGCAGGCCCGAGAAATCCGTAGCCTGCAGCGGCGAAAGACGCGGATCACCAGGTTCTACGTCGTCGGAGACATATTGCTTGTAGAACCAGCTTACCGCGGGCTGGGTGAGGACGTTGCCTCCAAACCCAAAGGCAGAAGGTGCGTCCTGATGCAACGAGGTCATGGGGTAGATCAAAAGCTGGAACGCGAGGTGCGGTCCGCCTTTGCTTTTCGCAAGTTGGGCAACGACGGCGGCGAGATTGCCCCCGGCGGAGTCCCCCGCCACACCAATGCGATTGGGATCAATGCCGAGAACGGACGAATTGGCCTCGATCCATTTTAGAGCTGCGAAGCAGTCCTCCACCGCTGCGGGAAACGGATGTTCTGGCGCAAGCCGGTAATCGACCGAAAGCACACGGCAGCCGCTTTCATTAGCGAGCGTCCGGCAAAGAGGATCGTAGCAATCAATATCGCCCAATACGAACCCACCGCCATGAAAATAGGCGAGCGCGGGAAGCGCGGAGCTTCCTGCCGCAACCGGCGTGTAGACGCGGATCGGGATAGGGTTTTCCGTTCCCGTCGCCTCGACATTCTCAACTTTGCCTATCGGCGCCGCGTTCTGGTTCGCCAGCGTGCAAAGTTTCTTGAACTCTGCACGCGCCTGGCGCGGGGTTAGTTGCCAGACTTGCAGATTCGCAAGTTGCGGCAATTGGTCGAACAGCGCCTTGATGAACGGGTCGAACTGCATGCATCCTCCAGAGGGGCGCGAGTGTTGCGGCCTGCGGCGCGGCAATGCAAGGGCAACGCAAAACCCCGCATTAGGTCGCAAAACGAGACGCGCGAACTACAAAACTTAAAAACCTGATGGGTTGGTGACGAGGAACGCAGCTTCCTCCGGCGTGTCGATCCGACCCAGTGCGCGATTGCGTGCGGGAAACCGCCCGAACCGCGCAATCGCTTCGCGATGGCGCTCGGCATAGCGAAGTGAATCGGCCGCGTCCGTCATGCGTTCTCGCAACAGACGAATGCAGGTGTCCTGATCAGCTAGGTTCTCCGAATGCATAAAAGGCATATAAAAAAACGAACGGCGCTCTTCAGGGATCGCGAGATCGAATTCCCGCTCTACCGCGCGTTTGGCCACCTTGAGGGCGACCCCGTCTGACTAGAACGCCTCTCCAGTTCCCCGGAACATGTTGCGGGGAAACTGGTCGAGCAGGATGACAAGCGCCAAAGCCCCGTCCGGGGTGCTCTCCCATTCGCAGAACCCGCCTTCCCGCCCCTCGAGCCAGGCCGTCTGGAAACGCTCCCTTATGGCGGAATCCAGGACGCTATCTGCGGAAAAGCGCTTTCCAGCGGGTGTCGCCACAAACCAGAAATCCAATATTTCCTTGTGGTTGGTCGTCAACAGAGCGGCCCTTTTTACACTTCTTGGAATGTCCGACGTTGAGAACTACACTTCCTTTGCGTATTTCTATATAAAGACGCAAAGATTTTTGGGTATTGCGAGGGTTTCGTGTCACTAGCCGGAAAACGCATTCTGCTCGTCGTGGGTGGGGGGATCGCGGCGTATAAAAGCCTTGAGCTTATCCGGCGACTGAAGGCAGAGGGTGCCGCATCCCGTGTGATTCTGACGGCCGCGGGAAGCCAGTTCGTTACTCCCCTCTCTCTCGGCAGCCTGTCCGGAGATAAAGTCTATCAGAACCTTTTCGATCTTACCGCCGAATCGGAAATGGGCCATATTGAGCTTTCGCGCAGCGCCGACCTGGTGGTCGTGGCACCGGCCACCGCCAATCTGATGGGAAAACTCGCAGGCGGCCTCGCCAATGACCTCGCCTCGACCGCGCTTCTAGCCACCGACAAGCCTGTCCTTCTCGCGCCCGCCATGAATGTGCGGATGTGGAACCACCCCTCGGTACAACGTAATCTCGTAACGCTGAGGGCCGATGGGGTCCATGTCGTCGGCCCGAATGAAGGCGAAATGGCCTGCGGCGAGTTCGGGCCGGGCCGGATGGCGGAGCCCGATGAAATTGTTGCGGCGATTGCCGCTCTTCTTTCCGCTGCATCTCATCGGCCGCTGCACGGGCTCAAGGCGCTCGTTACGGCGGGCCCGACGCATGAGCCGATCGACCCGGTGCGCTTTATCGGCAATCGCTCATCCGGCAAGCAGGGTTACGCCATCGCCGAGGCGCTGAGCTGCGCAGGCGCGAACACCATTCTGGTGTCCGGCCCCGTCGATCTTGCGCCGCCGCCTCATGTCAAACTCATCCGTGTTGAAACCGCACGCCAGATGCTGGCCGCCTGCGAATCCGCGCTGCCTGCGGATATCGCGGTATGCGCCGCAGCCGTGGCCGATTGGCGTCCCGAACTTCAGGCTAATTCCAAAATGAAAAAGCAGGGCGGCGAACCACCGGCGCTTAGCCTGACCGAAAACCCGGATGTCCTCGCGACGCTTTCGCACCACGCCTCTCGCCCGCAACTGGTCATCGGATTTGCCGCCGAAACCGACGATCTGCTTCAGAATGCCGCTGAAAAACGCCGCCGCAAGGGCTGTGACTGGATTGTCGCCAATAATGTCGGCTTGCAGAGCGCCGTTTTGGGCGGCGACAGAAATCGGGTCCACCTCGTCACGGCAAGCGGAAACGAAGAGTGGCCGGAACTTGCGAAGACCGAAGTTGCCCGCCTTCTGGTCAAACGCATTTCCACTGCTTTCACGAGGGCGGCATGAAGGTTGCGATAAAGCGTCTGCCGCATGCGGTAGATCTTCCTTTGCCCGCTTATGCGACGGAAGGCGCCGCCGGTATGGACCTTCTGGCTGCCGTGGACAGCGATCAGATTCTTCATCGTGGCGATATTGTCGCGGTCCCGACAGGAATTTCCATTGCCGTGCCGCAAGGCGCCGAGGCGCAGGTCCGCCCACGCTCTGGACTGGCGTTGAAATTCGGCCTCACCGTGCTCAACGCGCCTGGCACCGTCGATTCCGATTACCGCGGTGAAGTGAAGGTTATCCTTATCCACCATGGCAAGGAGCCATTCACCATCTCGCGTGGACTAAAAATCGCACAGCTTGTCATCGCGCAATATACGCGCATCGAATGGAATGAAACCGTTGAACTTGAAGCCACCTCTCGCGCGGATGGCGGCTTCGGCTCCACGGGCCTGCGGTAACAGAGAGGGATTTAGGGACTATGCTTCGGCTCTCTCGAAAAACATTGCTCGCTTTGGAGGCGGTCATTGACATCGCCTACAACGCACGGCCGGAACCCGTGCAGGCACGCGAGATCACCGCGCGCCAGGGTGTGCCCCAGCGCTATCTCGAGCAGGTCATGCAGCAGCTTGTACGTGCCGGAATTCTGAAGGGCGTCCGCGGACCGAAAGGCGGCTATCGCCTTGCGCGAGAAAGACGGCGCATCAGTGTCGGCGAGGTGGTGCGCATTGCGACCAGCCTCGATACCGGGGAGGAAGAATTTTCCGGTGGCTCCGAGCTTGGTCGCCGTGTGGTGATGCCCATCATTGCCTCCCTTCAGGAAGAAGTCATGCTGAAGCTCGACCAGATTACGATTGAAGATCTGTGCAAGACAGCGCGGGAAAACGGGCTTGATTGCGGCGATACGGGGCAGCCGGTAACTCCCGCAGACTTTACGATCTAAAGAAACGGATTTCTGAACAGGGTTCTTTAATCCCTGAAAAAATGGAGAGAAACATGACGGACAAACCGGGCCGCGGACGCATTTATGATTCCATCATCGATACGGTGGGCAACACCCCCCTGGTACGCATGGCGCGCATGCCGAAAGCCGCCGGGGTCAAGGCCGATCTCCTGTTCAAGCTGGAATTCTTCAATCCGATCTCCAGCGTCAAAGACCGTATCGGCGTCGCGATGATCGACGCGCTGGAATCGCAGGGAAAAATCATCCCCGGCAAAACAGTCCTTGTGGAACCCACCAGCGGCAATACCGGCATCGCACTCGCTTTCGTCGCTG
>JBEENF010000325.1:0-4888 GCA_041192325.1 Verrucomicrobiota bacterium | reverse complement strand
GGCCCGGCTGAGGGAGCGCACGCGGAAGTCCCGCCCGAGGAGCGCGCGGAGCAAGTCTTCTCCCAGTTCGTTCTCGCCGTCTGCCGTCACTGCAATGGCGCGGAAGCCCGTGGCGTCAGGATCGCCTTCCTCTGTGATGCGCAGGGAAGCTTCCACTCCGGCCAGCGCGTGGGGCAGGGCCGTGAGATCGCCCGCGAGTTCGATGCGGTAGATCGACTGGCCGACTATCCCCCGGCGCAATTCGACTGGCGTGCCCTGCGCCACCACGCGGCCTTGGTTGATGATGAGCACGCGGTCACAGGTCATCTCGATTTCCGGGAGAATATGAGACGAAATTATCACTGTCATGCGACCGCGCAGACTGGCGATCAGGTCCCGCACGATGAGGATCTGGTGGGGATCCAGCCCGATGGTCGGCTCGTCCATGATAATCACGGGAGGCTCGGCCAAAATCGCTTCGGCAATGCCCACCCGCTGGCGGTAGCCCTTGGAGAGCTGGCCGATGATCTTGTGGCGAACGCGTTTGAGGTCGCACACCTCGAGCACCTCATCGATGCGAGGGCCCAGTTTGCGGCGGGCAATTTCTTTCAGCCGGCCGCGAAAGTACATGTATTCGGACACGCGCATGTCCTCCGGCAGCGGATTGTTTTCTGGCATGTACCCGATGCGGCGCTTGATTTCATCGGGCTGGGTGGCCACGGGACTGCCACAAATGCGCACGCTGCCCGAGGTAGCGGGGAGATAGCCCGTGAGAATCCGCATCGTCGTGGACTTGCCTGCCCCGTTTGGCCCGAGAAACCCGATGATTTCTCCGCGGGCGACCGAAAAGCTGATATCGCTGACCGCCGTGACGCCGCCATAGGTTTTCACCAGGCGGGAAACTTCAATGGTTATCGGCGGCTCGGACATGCGGGCGGTAACTCTCGGAGTGCTAAACGGGGTCGTAAACCCTCAACTTGTCTTTTCGAGGGTTACTTCTCCGGCGCGGAAGCGGCGGGTGCGGCCCTCGCTGCGCAAAAGCAGAGTGCCCTCATCATCCACGCCCATTACGACGCCCTCGTGTCGCCGACCGCCCTCGGAGAGGGTCACGACCTTGCCGCGCAGCACATCGTAACGTTGCCACAAGTCGGCGAACGTCTTCACGTGCTCGCCCTCCACAAACGTCTGGTAGGCGAGCAAGACGCGGCCAATCAGGGCTGCCGCAAGACGATTGGTATCGAGCGGTGCGCCGGTGACTTCAGACAGGGAAATGGCCCGCGAGGACAGAGCGACTGGCCATAGTGCGGCAGGGCTGTTGACGTTCAGCCCCAAGCCGAACACCAGGTCCCGGATTTGATCCGAATCCACGCGGGCCTCCGTCAGCATGCCACCGGCTTTGCGTCCATTGAACAGGATGTCATTCGGCCATTTCAGGCCGGGCGAAACTTGGGCAAAGTTGGCGAGAAACTCGCAGAGATTGACCCCCATCCAAAGCGTGAAGGTGGGCATGCGTTCGGGCGAAAGGTGCGGCCGGAAAGCAAAACTGATGTAGAGATTGCCGTTCGCCTCGCTGTGCCAGGTGCGGCCAAAACGGCCCCGGCCCTGCGTCTGCCGGCTGGCGAGCACCGCAAACGGCGTGGCGCGCCCACTCGCCAGCTGGCGGGCGGCCTCGTCGTTGGTGCTGTCGACTTCATCCAGCAGTAGCAGCGAAAATTTGCGGGGGCGGACTTTTAACTGAGTTTCGATCAGCGAGGCGTGGAGTTTGTCCGGCCGCTGCGTCAGCCGATAGCCCCGGGAGCGTTGGGCCTCGAAGCCGAACCCTTCCGCGCGGAGCCTTTCCATGTGTTGCCAGATGGCAACGCGGCTGACCCCCAGCCGTTGCGCGAGCGCAGAGCCCGAGACCCAATTGGGTTCACGAGCGAGCAGTTCGCTAAGAATCACGTGTTCGACAGTTGGCATCAGCGTGGAGGGTGGCATCGGGGGGCGGCCCGCGACCACACCCACCGCGCAGTTGAAAAGCAAAAGCGTTTTTTGCACCTTGGCGCAAATGTCATTTGAGGAATTGCAGCAATCAGTAGCGCGTGACGCGGCGCCTCCGGCGGGATTAACCCTGGCGCTCCAGGCATTGTGGCATGCGGCGGCCCAACGGTACCCGGCTCACTGGGAGCACGCCCACGGCTGTGCTCAAGAAGACCCCGGCCCAAGTGGCGCGTGGGTTCACGCTCATTTGCACCGACAGGAGGGCGATTTGGAAAACGCCAATTATTAGTATTGCCGCGCCGGAAAAACACCGCCGGACGCCAGCGTCACGCTTCAGCTGGAATGGGAGAAAATCGCCCGGGCTCTGCTGGGTGGCTGAGCCCCGCCCCCGGGAAAATCCACCTCCCGATCCAACGGCTTATTTCGGGGCTCCGCCCTGCCACCCAAAATCGCGGGTGCGCAGGTAGGTTTTCTGCGCTTCCCGTAAAATATACGTGCCCTGCGCCGGGTCGGCTTGGGCCGCGCCGCGCGCATTTTCATTCAGCTCCGCCATATTTTTGAGCCGTTCATCCTCGGCGTACATGGCGAGCGCGCGAGACTCCCGGGAGGTGCCAAAAAGGGGCAGGGTAAATCGGTTCAGCGCGCGGTCGGCCTCCGACATGTATCTCCCCATCGCAATGGCCGTGAGTCCCTTTTTCGTGTTCACGCTGCGCTCGGTGAAGACCGGTGGCTGGGGTTCCTGAACAATGTATTTTGGCAGCCGAATGATGCCGTTGCGCGGTTTGTCGACCTCTCGCATATCCACCATCGTTTCCTCGGGCTTCGGTTCCGGCTCCGGAGGCGCCGGCGTATACTTCGGCGCCGACGCGGCCAGCTGCGCTGCCACCTCCGGGGAAATGGCCCGGGCCCGCCGCGGAGCCTCACGTTCGGTTGACCCCGACTTGGCCGCCGGGGGAGGCGCGGCAGGAACAAGCAACGAGGGCCGCGGAGCCTGTTGGGCCAGCGCCCCAACGCTGCACGCGGCGGCAGTGAGCCCGAGGGAGATCAGCTTGATTGGCGTATTCCAGACCATACCGGTTGGAACCATGGCGATCTCCGCTGTTCCATGCAACCTCAAGCAACGTAAACTGCGGCCGATCGCTTCGCCCCAATTGCCCGCGCAGAACTTAGCGCCGTTTTCCCCGAAAGGACCTTCTCCTACCGCGAAGGACGCCGTTAACGGGTTGAGCCGGCGGGCGGGAGCGGAAGCAACGAGCGTGGCGACAGATAACGTTGTCGTTCCTGCCAGCGTTCGCAGCCACTGAAAAGGGGCACCGATTCGGCGGGGGGCACGAATTCGTCGACCATTAGATTAAAGTAGGAGTCGAAAAGTTTTCCCGGTTCGAGCGGGTCGAGGCCGAAGGGAGGGCCGTCGTCTTTCGCGCCGATAAAATACAACCCCACCAGCCGTCCCCCCGGTTTTAGCAACGAAGCGGCCCGGCTAACCATCTGCGGCCACAAGGGAGGCGGTAACGCGCAAAGAAAAGTACGCTCGTAGATGACGTCAAAGGGTGCGTCTTCCAATACGTGGGTGAAGAAATCGCCTTCCACGATGCGAGTGCCCAGCGCGGAAGGGAGATTCCGGCGCGCACGTTTGACCGCCGCGGCACTGAAATCCAACGCGGTCACCTGGTATCCCGCCGCCGCAAACGCGACCATTTCGTGACCGGAACCGCAGCCTGGAATGAGAACGGACGCGTTCTGACCGGGATTTGCCGCAAGCCAGCGAGTCAGCGGACGCGGAACACCGCCGAAATCCCACGGGATAATGCCGGCTTCATAACGTTCATTCCAGAAATCGGGATGAAGGGAGGATTCGGACATGGCGCAAGAGCAGTCGAACTGTGGGAATGGTGCTACGCCGCGCCGTCCGCGTTCGCGTTGCAGCGGTGAAAGAAATGCCAAGGAGCCGACAGGTTTCGCAGTGTGCGCATGCAGCGAATAAACGTTCGGGTGGCGCAGAGCTAAAGCACAAACACCCCTGTTGCGCGCGCGCCTCCCGCGGCACGCGTTCTGTCGGTGGGCAGCCGGGACATGTTTTTGACAGGCGACCTCGTGATGTTGAACTTCGGGCACACATGTCTCCTTCCATCGCTCCGGCTCACGCGACGCCTCCCACTGACCGTTCGGTTCAGGGCCCGTGCATCCGAGCCGGCGATTCGGAAATCCACGGCCGGGGAGTGTATGCCCTGCGAACAATCCCGGACGGTGCGCGCGTAGTGGAATATCGGGGCGAGCGCATCACAAAGGCGGAGTCTCGCCGCCGCGAAATCCAGCGTCTGGCTCGTCAGCGCCGGGGCGGCGACGGCTGTGTCACGATTTTCGATCTCAATCAGCGTTTCGACCTTGATGGTCGCGGACGCCACAATGTTGCCCGGCTCATCAATCATTCGTGCGCGCCAAATTGTCGGGCGGAAACCATTCGGGGTAAAATTTGGATCATCGCGCGTCGCGACATTGGGGCCGGCGAGGAACTCACCTTCGACTACGGCTACGCTTTCGAGGAATGGCCGCTGCATCCCTGTCGCTGCGGAGCGCGCAATTGCGCCGGCTTTATCGTCAACAGCGGGCAACGGTGGAGGGTGCGCCGGCTGCAGCGATCCGGCCGTTTGCTTTCGACGACGCGTGCGTCATCCGCGACACCCCGAATTTCTGAGAAACGGGAAAAGGCGAGTTGAATGGCGGGACGCGGTCCGATAGATTCGAGGAGATGAAATTACACCGTAGCTTGGGATTGGTTGCGCTCGTTGCTTTCCTGGCCCCGTGCGCCTCTTCCGCATTAGCCGCCAACGCGCCGTTAAACACCCTCACCGCGGCGGAAAAAAATGCCGGCTGGAAAGTGCTCTTTGATGGCAAGTCGCTGACCGGCTGGCGCGGAGTGAAACAAGCC
>JBEENF010000324.1:0-4904 GCA_041192325.1 Verrucomicrobiota bacterium | reverse complement strand
AAGGCGGCCACGAGATCGTGCTGGTGCATGATGGCAGCGACCGGAATACGAGCGAGATCGGGACCGAACTCGTCCGCGCGGCGCGCGTGCCGATCACGCTGGTCGAACACGCGCGCAATTACGGCGAACACAACGCCGTGCTCACCGGCTGGCGGCAAGCCACGGGCGCCTACATCGTGAACCTCGATGACGACGGTCAGCATCCGCCGGACGAGGCGATGCGTTTGTGGCGGCACGCCAAGGCGACCGGACTCGATATCGTCTTTGGTCATTATGCGGAAAAGCAGCATTCCGCGTGGCGTAATTTGGGCAGCTGGTTCACGAACCGCATGACGGATTGGGCGCTCGATAAACCGCCGGGCTTTTATCTCTCGAGCTTTCGTTGCGTCAGCGCGTTTGCCGCGAAGGAAGTGGCGAACTACGCCGGCCCGTATCCCTACATCGATGGATTGCTGCTGCAGGTGACGCAGCGCATCGGATCGATCAGTGTGCGGCATGAGCCCCGGCGCGCGGGGCAGAGCACCTACACGCTGCGCCGGCTCATGCGGCTCTGGCTGAGCGCATGGATTAATTTTTCCATTTTGCCGCTGCGCGTCGCGACGCTAATCGGGGTCCTGCTCGCGGGCACGGGGGTGCTGGCATTAGGAGGTCTGGTGTGGCTGTGGTGGCATGACCAGGGCCCCAACTACGGCTTTGGCTGGTTGATGGCTGCGCTGCTGATTTTTTCCGGCACGCAATTGCTGCTGCTGGGGCTGATCGGCGAGTACGTGGGCCGCATGTTCCTGGCGGTGAACCAGCGTCCGCAGTCGGTGGTGCGCAGTATTGTGCGCAGCGGCGAGTCGCCGGAGTGAGTGGGCGGTCCGGCCGCCGCGTCAGCCGAACAGGGTGTCCCAGCGCGCGAACTCCCGCGCCTGCGCGGCTTCCAGCCCGGTGATCGCCTCTGGCGGCGGGATGACGGTGAGCCCGGCCGCGTGGCGCAACGCGTGGCGCGCGAGGCGGTGCTCGCGGGATTGCGGATCCACCCAGGCGCCCTGCAAGTAGGCGCGGCACCATGCCTGCGTCGCATCTCTGATGAATTCCTTCCGCCAACGGCGCGCGAGGCGGAACGAGTTTTGTTCGTCGCGCAGTTTGCGACCGAACGAAGAACTGACGTGGTGGCGAACGACGCTGTCGAGCGCCACGACGGTGTTGCGGCCGGCGGCGCGGGCGCGGTAGCAGAGGTCGACGTCCTCGCCGCCGTTGACGAAGCCGTGGTCGAAGCCGCCGAGTTGCTTCCAGAGGGCGCGCTCAATCAGCAGGCAGGCGCCGGTCACGGCCGGCACGCGGCGCACCCGGGCCGAGCGCCGCCAGGCGAAGGACGGCAGCGCGCGCGCGTGTTCCGGTTTGCCCTGCGCCGTCAGGACGATGCCCGCGTGGTCGGTTGCGCCGGTGCGGGCATCGAGCTGCACGTTGCCCACAATGCCCGCCCGCATGCGCGGATCCGCCAGGGCCGCCAGCATGGGCTCGAGCCAGCCCGGGGGCAGGACGAGATCGTTGTTCAGGAGGAGCAGCAGATTGCCGGTGGCGAGCGCACCCCCGCGATTATTCGCGAGGGCGTACCCCAAATTCCGCTCGTTGAGCGTCACGCGAAAAGGCGCGCGCAAGGTGGCTAGCCATTCCCGCGTGCCATCGGTGCTGCCGTCATCGACCAGCACGATCTCGTGGGCGAGCCCCGGCGGGAGCGTGGCCGCAAGGCTCTCGACGCACGCGCGGGTGAGCGCGAGGCAGTTGAAGAGAGGGATGATGAAGCTGACCTGCACGGGGGACGGGAGCATGCCGCGGGCGCGCTCCGGGGTAAAGTGGCCGCTAGTGCTTTTCCGCGGCAATACGCCGCAGATAAGCGCCGTACGAGGACTTGCCGAGGCGGGTGATGTTGGCTTCGAACCCGGCGAGATCGATCCAGCCCTTGCGCCACGCAATTTCCTCGATGCAGGCGATCTTCAGGCCCTGCCGATTTTCGATCACACTGACAAATTGCGCGGCTTCGAGCAGCGAGTCGTGCGTGCCGGTATCGAGCCAGGCCGTACCCCGCCCAAGCACCTCCACGTGCAGCTTACCGGCTTCGAGATAAAGGCGGTTGAGATCCGTAATTTCGAGCTCGCCCCGTTTCGACGGCTTGAGGCTCCGCGCGAGGCGGCCGACATCGGCGTCGTAGAAATAGAGGCCCGGAATGGCGTAGTTGGATTTGGGTTGGGCCGGTTTTTCCTCCAGCGAAACGACCCGGCCATCACTGCCGAATTCGACCACACCGTAGCTTTTCGGGTCGGCGACGTGGTAGCCAAAGATGGTCGAGCCGCTGTCGCGCGCGCCCGCGGCCTCGAGCGATTTTACCAGATCATTGCCGTAAAAAAGATTGTCGCCGAGCACCAGAGCAGCGGGTTCCCCCCGCAGAAAACCCACGTCCTCGGCGATGTGGAACGCCTGCGCGAGTCCTTCCGGTTTTGGCTGGGCCGCGTAGGAAAACTGCAAGCCGAGCGCGGCCCCGTCCCCCAGCAGTTGCCGGAAGAGGGGCAAATCGCCGGGCGTTGAAATCACGAGAACTTCGCGAATGCCCGCCAGCATCAGCACCGAGAGCGGATAGTACACCATCGGTTTGTCGTAAACCGGCATGAGTTGTTTGCTCACGGCCAGAGTCAGGGGATAGAGCCGGGTGCCCGAGCCGCCGGCGAGGATGATTCCTTTGCGATGCATTAAGCGGGGAGGTTCTAAGCAGGGTTGGGCGGGAGAGTCGAGCGGGTGCTGGCACCACATCGACCGGTCCGGGCGAATCCCCGGCGAACTACCGGGCGACGCCGAGGCGTTCGCGGGCGTACTTTTTGTTCGTGATGTCGGCCGCCCATCCGCGATTGGCCAGATACCATTCCACCGTTTTTTCGATGCCGGTGGCAAAGGATTCGCGCGGCGCCCAGCCGAGCTCCCGCTGGAGTTTCGCGCAATCGATCGCATAGCGGCGGTCATGACCCGGACGGTCGGCGACATGAGTGATTTGCGAGCTATAGGATACCCCGTCGGGTCGCGGGGCCTTGCGGTCGAGCAAGGCGCAAATTGCCTTCACGATCGAGATGTTCGGCTGCTCGTTCAGGCCTCCCACATTGTAAGTTTCGCCCGTCCGCCCCTGGCGCAGCACCAACCAGATTGCCGCGGCATGATCTTCGACGTAGAGCCAGTCGCGAACCTGCAGGCCGTCGCCATAAATGGGCAGCGGTTTGTGCTCAAGCGCGTTCAAGATGACGAGCGGGATCAGCTTCTCCGGAAAATGATACGGGCCGTAGTTGTTCGAGCAGTTCGTCGTCAGCGTGGGCAAGCCGTAAGTATGCTGGTAGGCGCGGACCAGATGGTCGCTGGCCGCTTTGCTCGCGGCGTAGGGGCTGTTCGGTTCGTAAACGTGATCCTCGGTAAAGGCCGGGGCGCCGGGTGCGAGCGTGCCGTAGACTTCGTCGGTCGACACATGGAGAAAGCGGAACCCGCCCTTTTTGGCTCCAGTTAGGGTGGCCCAATGACGTCGCGCGCCGTCGAGCAATCGGAGGGTGCCGACGACATTGGTCTGGATGAAAGGCTCCGGCGAATCGATCGAGCGATCGACATGCGACTCCGCGGCGAAGTTTACGATCGCGTCTATTTGGTGCTCGGCCAGAAGGCGCGCGACCAACGCCACATCCCCAATGCTGCCCTGCGCGAAAACGTAGCGGAGGTCGCCGGCAAGATCCGCGAGATTTGCCGGATTGCCCGCGTAGGTGAGCGCGTCGAGATTTACAAGGCGCGTTAACCCTGACCGTGGTTCCAAGAGGCGCTGCCTGATGAAATTTGACCCGATGAAACCGCAGCCGCCCGTCACGAGTAGGTTCATAATAAGTGCGAGGTTCAGTCCGTGGCCAGGGCCGGCTTAGGCCTGCTGCGGTGTCCAGTGTTTAAGATCCCGCGCGACAGCTTCGTGGACCTCCGTCATTTGAATCCCGACGGAGGCGAGTTTGCCGGAATTCATGACGCAGTTGGAACGCGGAGTTTTGGCGGCGAGTTTCATGAATTCGTCCTCATCCTCAAAAAACGAAAAATCCTTTCGGCTCACGCCACTCGCGCGAATTAAGTCGACCACCTCCCGAGTGGTGACTTGGCCGGGATTCGTCACATTGTAGATGCCAAACGGCACACGTTTTTCCCAGCAGGCAAACGTGGCGGCGCAGAATTCCTCGAGTTGCGAGATCGAGTTCGTCGCTTCCAGGAGGCGCGAGTAGCGGATGAGCTTCGTGAGATAGTTGCGCGGGTTGTCGACTTGATTGAAGGGGATGCGCAGCCGCCAAAGGTACACGTTGGGCTGACCGGCGAGCACCTCTTCCCCGAGGGCCTTGCTGCCACTGTAGAAGGAGCAGTTGTTCGTCCGGAAGGTGAAGTTGGGCGCGTCGTGCTCGGTGAAGCCCGTGCCATCCGCGCGAGCCCCGGTAAAAATGCAACCGGAGGAAACGTGACCCCAAGGGATGCCGGCGCCCTGACACGCCGCTGCCACAATGCCCGGCAGCACGGCGTTGCCGAAGAGGCATTCGTGTTTGTGCAGCTCGCACGCATCGACGTTCGGCTTGCCGGTGTAGCCGGCCGCATTGATCAGGAATACGGGCCGTTCGCGCTCCAGCGCGGCCTGCAGCACGTCCCGGTTCGAGTAATCGACCTCCCCCCGCCGCAGCACGCGAAACGGCAGCCCCTTGCGGGTGAGCAGTGCCTGATAAGCCTGGCCGACGTATCCCGAACCTCCGAGCAAATAGATCATGAAGGCAACGAGGGAAGTGGCGGCCTGCCAAGGGAACAAGGGTTTTCTTAGCCGGACCTAATCGGTCATGCGTTCCCCTGGCCTCCGAGCCAGCGTGGGAAACGGA
>JBEENF010000323.1:0-4919 GCA_041192325.1 Verrucomicrobiota bacterium | reverse complement strand
CACTGTCTCATATAAGTCTTTACTATGTTAATGGAGGCGTGCCAAGCTCCGTTCGTGGCCCGACCGAAGCTGGCATTTACCCTGACGGACGAGCAGCGGCGTGAGTTGGAGCGCTTGGTCAAGGCGCCGTCCACGCCGCAAAAATTCGTGCGCCGCGCTCAGGTTGCGCTGTTCGCCGCGATGGGTGAAGACAATGCCGCCATTGCGGAGAAACTGCGCACCAGCCGCGTGACCGTTGGGCTGTGGCGACAACGTTTTTTGGATTCGGGACTGGCGGGCTTGGCCGAGGCGCCACGGCCAGGCCGGCCGCCCACGCTCGATCCGCAAAAAGCTCGCAGAGCATTGACCGAGGTGGTGCAGCCGCCCAAACACCGCGCTCGCTGGACGTGCCGGCAAATGGCTCGACATGTCGGGTTGTCCAAGGACGCGGTGCAGCGACTGTGGGCGGCCAACGACCTCAAACCTCACCGCACCCGAACCTTCAAGCTCTCGAATGATCCATATTTCGAACAAAAGTTCTGGGATGTGATCGGCCTTTATTTGGACCCGCCAACCCGCGCCGTAGTGTTGTGCTGCGACGAGAAGAGCCAGTGTCAGGCGCTGGAACGCACGCAGCCGGGTCTCCCGCTCGGCCAAGGACACATCTGCACCCGCACCCATGACTACTACCGCCATGGCACCATCACTCTTTTTGCCGCCCTCAATTATCTGAACGGCAAGATTCTTGCCGAGCGCGCGCCGCGACATCGGCATCAGGAATGGCTGAAGTTTCTCAAAGGGATCGACGCCGAAGTGCCGAGCGACATCGACGTGCACCTCATCTTGGACAACTACGCGACGCACAAGCATCCGAAAGTCCTCGCCTGGATCGCCAAACATCCTCGCTTTCATCTGCATTTCACGCCCACCAGTTCCTCGTGGCTTAACCTGGTCGAACGATTCTTCCGCGACCTCAGCCAAGACGTGGTCCTTCCCGGAAGTTTCACCAGTGTGAAGGACTTGTCGGCCGCCATCTGGGATTATCTCGCCGAACGAAATCTGCACCCGACGCGTTACGTCTGGAGGGCCAGCGGACAGAGCATTCTCGAGAAGATTCATCGGGCTCGCGGGGCCTTGGCACGCCAGTCGGATATTAGTAAAGACATTAGCGAGACACGACACTAGGGCGATTCCGCCTCGATCAAGGGTGTGGCCGTGGGCGCCGCGCCTCGACCGGCTTGCGCCCGGAACTGGCAAACGCCGCAAAACGATTCGATTTCACGGCGGGAAATCTGCTGCAGCACCAGATTCAGTTCTTCGAACGATGCGTCGCGCTCGAGCGGATCGAGCGGCGCGGAATCGATTTGGCCCAATATGAGCGCTTCACGCATCGCCTGTTCGCCCGCGGCAAAATACGCGAGTAGCGGGTTTCGACCGCAGGGGCACTCCGGCCGCTGCTCTGTGACCAGTCGTGTCCCGCCCGCGCGGTGCCGCGCCAGCGGATTGGCGATGGCCGTGAATATTTCGTCGAGTGTCCAGTCGATCAAATGCACCAAGGCGTCGGGATTTCCCAACGGACTGGAAACCGGCTCTGCGCGCAGCAGTGCCTCCCAGTGCTCCCGCGTCTTCGCCCGGCGGACGCGCAGAGCGGTGACCAGTGGTTCTTGCATGGTTCAAGTATGGCCTTAATATCCCTGCGGGGCTGCGCGATCTTTGGCCAAATCTGCGCACAACTTGGCGCGGGCGTTATCCGCGCCAAATCCCACGATAAAACGCGGGATCAGCGCGAGGCAGAGGTCCGCTTTCCTGCCGAAGCGGGGGTGCGCTCCGAAGCGAGCGGCGTCCCGTGGCCTGCCCCGCGGGCCCGGCGATCACGTCGTGATCTGCTGCGTTTCAATCCACCGCACCGCATGCCGGATCAGCGCGGTGGCATCCTTCAATTCCAGCTTTTCCTTGATATGGCTGCGATGCACATCGACCGTTTTTGAGCTCAGGTGCAGTTGCCCGGCAATGTCACGCGTGCTCTTGCCCTGGCCGATGAGTTGAAACACCTCGAACTCGCGATCGGTCAGCTTCTCGATGGGGGACGAAGAGCCGCGCGGCTTGCGCGTGGATAATCCTTCCAGGATGCGAGCCGACATGCGCGGGCTGACATAAACATCTCCGCGCAGCACCTGCCGGATCGCGGCGAGCAATGCTTCGCCGCCCGCTTCCTTCATGATGTACCCCCGGGCGCCGGCGCGGAGAGCGCGTTCGGCATACACCACTTCATCGTGCATTGAAACCACCAGCACGGGCAGACCCGGTTCCTGCGCGACCAGGTCTTTGACAAATTCCAATCCGCTGCGGCCCGGCATTGTCAGATCCGTGAGGATCAAATCGGGTTTCATTCTCGCGATGGCTTGCAGCGCCTCCGTGGGATTTCCGGCCTCCGCGCAAACTTTCAGGTCGGGTTGGCGGTCGATCAATTGCGCCAGTCCGGCGCGCATGAACGGGTGGTCGTCAACGAGCAGCACCTGCTTTCGCGGCGTGCTGGCACTTGCGCCTGGCGTCGGTACGGCCGGCGGCGGAGCCACATTGGGCGCGAATTTTGACGCGGATTTAGGTTTCATCCTGGAGATCCGCTGGAAGGGGTTGCCGCGGCCGAAGAGGAAGCACGCAGCGCACGGTTACCCCTGCGCCACGGCGAGACTTCACCGTAAATTCCCCGCCGATGGCTTTGGCGCGGTGCTGCATGACGCCGAGCCCGAGACCCGAGCGCTTGCGGGCCAGGCCCACGCCATTGTCGGTGATTTCGAGCAACAACGCGCCGTCGATCTGCTTCAACCGCACGATGGCTTCGCCGGCGCGGGCATGTTTCACCACGTTGTTCAATGCCTCCTGCGCAATGCGGTAAAGATGTCCGGCCACGAACGGGTCGGAGACTGTGACGGGGCGGGGGCAGTCGAACTCGCAGCGCACGACGCCGAGCGCGTTGGTCCGCTCGGTCAGCTCGGTCAGGCCGATTTGCAACGCGTCGCGACTGCTGCCCACGGGAACCAGTCCGCGCGCGAGAAAGCGCGTTTGGGCAATCGCCTCACGCAACCTCTGGCCAATTCCATCAAGACCCTGGATCAGAGCAGGATTTCCCGCTGCGTCCGCTTTGAGCATGGCGCACATCAACTCGATCGCAGTGAGTTGCTGACCGAGGCCGTCGTGCAGGTCCGCGCCGATGCTGTGGCGTTCCCGTTCACTCACGGCGAGCACTTCGTGCTCCAACCGGGTGTGCTCCCTTTGCGCCGCCGCCAGTGCCCTTTCCTGGGTCACACTCCCGAGCGCGCGCTTTACGACCGCCGGCAGCAGGTCGATGAGGCCCGTGTCTTTCATCACGTAGTCGAGCGCGCCTTGCTTCATGACTTCGACGGCCACCTTCTCGTCGCCCTGGCCGGTGACCACGACGAAAGGGACGAGCGTCTTTTCCTGCTGCAAGTTGGCGACGAGCGCCGGTCCGTCGCTGTCCTTCAGCTTCAGGTCGAGCAACATCAGGTCCGGCGTGTGTCCTTGCAGCCAGTCTCGCGCGCCTTTTCCGGAGTCCGCCGTCATTACTTCATAACCTTCTGCACGCAATGCCTCCGCCATCAACACCAACAGGCCTTCGTCGTCATCAACGACGAGAATGGAGGTGGGGTGGGCCGGCAATGGCACAAGCGGTGTCAGACTTCTCCCACCTGCGGCACCAGCAGCAGCGGCAAAAAAAGCCCGATTCGGCGGATGGCTTCCGCGAACCGGTCGTAGTCGACCGGCTTTTGAATGTACCCGCTGCACCCGATTTGGTGACAGTGCTCCACTTCCCGGACGTCGTCCGTGGTGGTGAGCATGATCACCGGTAGTTTACGAAGCTCCGGGTTGGCCTTGAGCCGGCGAAGCACCTCGATCCCATCGACTTTGGGCATCCGGATGTCGAGCAACACGACGTAGGAGGATTGCGGGGTCGGTCGGCGCGCCGCAAAGAAATCCAGCACGGCCTGGCCATCCTGAAAGTGAACGATGCGGTTGGGCACGCCGGCCGTTTCCAGATTCTCGCGAATCAGAATGGCGTGTCCCTCGTCATCGTCGACAATGAGAATGGTGGGCAGGGAGGTCATTGCTCGTTTGGAGAATCAATGGTCGGAAGCGAAACAAAGAAAGTGGAGCCTTCCCCCGGCCGACTCTCAACCCAAATGCGCCCTTTTTGTCGCTCCAAAACGCGTTGCGCAATCGTCAGCCCCAGGCCTTCCCCGCTGGTGGCCCCGGGATTTAACCGGTGAAACATATCGAAGATTTTCCCCTGGTGTTCCGCCGCGATGCCGACGCCGTTGTCCTGCACTTCATAAATTGCTTGGGCGCCGACGAGCTTGCCGCGAACGACGACACGCAAGGGCCGGTCGGGAGCCCGGTATTTGAGCGCGTTGTCGAGCAGGTTGCCGAAAACCTGGCTGGTTTGCACCGCGTCGGCATTACACACGGGCAGCGTTTCGACGTGAACCTGAGCGTTCGCTTCGTCCAGTTGAAAGCGCATCGCCGCGACCACTTCGGCCAGCATCCCATTCATGTTCAAGGGGCGCAGCACGAGCGCCACCCGGCCCAGTCTCGAATACTTCAGCAGTCCGGCGAGCAGAGACTCCATTTTGCTGACGCCGGCGTTGATGAAGCGCAGCGCCTGAGGAATCGCGACATCGACCGGCTGTTGCAGACGGGCCACGGGTACCGTGCCGCCCTCCCCGGACGCCATGGCGGTGCGAATCGCCTCGCACGCCCGCTGGAGTTGCTTGCCAAAGCCCTGCACGTTAACGAGGGGCGAGCGCAGGTCGTGCGAAACGGTATAAACAATGGCCTCCAACTCCTTGTTCTTCTCCGCCAGTTCCGCGGCGATTTGTTGTATCGCGGCCTCATCCGCCTTGCGTTTCGAAATGTCCGTTCGG
>JBEENF010000322.1:0-4953 GCA_041192325.1 Verrucomicrobiota bacterium | reverse complement strand
AGCCTATTCGCGTTCCGGTCACGCGACCGCGGGCGCCAAGCTGCAGGTCGTCGGGCTCGATAATTTTCGTTTAATCGTAACCAAAGTCCAAACATGAATCTTACTCTCGCACTGCTGGTCGTTCTCGGCGTAGCCGTCCTGATCGTCTTTGGCATTTTCGTTTCGTTTTTCAGTGTGTGGTTGCGTGCGTTGCTCGCTGGCGCGGCCGTAAGTCCGCTGAACCTCGTGGCGATGCGCCTCCGGCAAGTGCCGTATAGTGTCATCGTGGATGCCCGCATTCGGGCGACGAAGGCCGGCATTCGGCTCTCCATCGATGAAATCGAGGCCCAGTATCTTGCCGGCGGAAATGTGATTGCCTGTGTACACGCGCTCATCGCGGCCCAGAAAGCCGGCATCGCGCTCGACTGGCAGCGGGCCTGCGCGATCGATCTGGCGACGAAAGGTTCCGGCAAGTCCGTGGAGGAGGCGGTGCGGACCTCCGTCGATCCCAAGGTGATCGACTGCCCGAACCCCCAAGGCGGGCGCACCACCATCGATGGCGTCGCCAAGGATGGCATTCAGGTCAAAGTGAAGGCCCGGGTGACGGTCCGCACGAATCTCGACCGGTTCGTCGGTGGCGCGAAGGAAGAGACGATCATTGCCCGCGTCGGCGAAGGCATCGTGTCGACCATCGGCTCATCCGAAAGCTACAAGAGTGTACTGGAGTCACCCGATAGCATTTCCAAAACCGTGCTCGCGCGCGGTCTCGACGTGGGTTCGGCGTTCGAAATTCTTTCGATCGATATCGCCGACGTGGATGTCGGCGAGAATGTGGGCGCAAAGTTGCAGGAGGCGCAGGCAGAGGCCAATAAGAGCATCGCCCAAGCCCAGGCTGAAATTCGCCGCGCGGCCGCCGTCGCGCTTGAACAGGAGATGAAGGCGCGCGTGCAGGAGATGCAGGCCAAGGTGGTCGAAGCGCAGGCCCAGGTGCCGCTCGCGCTCGCCGAAGCGTTCCGCCAGGGTAAACTGGGCGTGATGGATTATTATCGGATGGAAAACGTTCAGT
Source organism: Verrucomicrobiota bacterium (assembly GCA_041192325.1). Lineage (GTDB taxonomy): Bacteria > Verrucomicrobiota > Verrucomicrobiia > Opitutales > Opitutaceae > ER46. The sequence continues at coordinate 3,908 of JBEENF010000322.1, read as the reverse complement.
CCGACACCGCGATGCGCTCGTCGATCGCGCATCCTGAAGGCAAGAAGTGAACCCCCGCTGATCTGCTGGTTTGCCTCCCCGGCCAACGGATCTGTCACGAACCACCATGACCTGGGTGATCCAATTCCTGCCGCTCCTGGTGTTTGTTTTCATCGCGATCTCCGTTGGGCGCGCGATTAATCGGGCGCGCCAACAGGGCATGGAGCACGACGCCGGCGCGAATGACTCGGAACAGCAGCGCCGCGTGCGCGAAATTCAAGAGCGTATTCGCCGGTTGGCGGCGGAGCGCCGCGGCGAACCCGTGGCGCCGCCCGTAGCCACGTCCACTGACCAGCCTGAAGTGCAACGCGCGCCTTTGCCTGAAGAGGCGCCTTCCGGCCCTTTTAGCGGGCCGTTCCGGCGGGTCGTGGAGGATCTCGAGCGCCGCGCCGAGCCCGTGCTCAGGGTCCCACCCCTGGTCGAGATCAGCTCCGCTGAATTGGAACGCCAACAACGGCTCGCGGACGAAATGCGCCTGCTTGAGGAATCGCGCCTGCTCGTGCAACGCCGCGCCACCAAGGTGGCCGAGTCAGTTCGGACGCAAGCGGCTTCTGAAGCGGGCCAGCTTGCTTCGAGCCGAAAAAAATTGCTGGGAGACCTCGCCGACCGCGAAAGTCTCCGCCGGGCTTTCGTGCTCCGGGAAGTGCTCGGTCCGCCTGTCGGGCTGCGTTAACGCGCTGAGGCGGGAATGTCCAGGGGTACGCTGCCCGCCCCGGAAAATCCGAGCGGAATCGTTTTTCCATTCCAGACCAGCGTGAGGTTCTGGCCGGCAGAAGCATAGAGCGTTTGCGTCCCGTTCAGCGGCACGGTCGTGCTCTGCCCTTTCATCAGCGTGCCATTGAAGATCTCCTCGCCGTCCGCGAAAGAATCGGCGCCACTGGATACGCGCGTCACCACGCGTACCTGCACCGGATCCGTTGCGATGAGCTTGTAAGTGAGCGCGGCGGCCCGCGCCAGCTGGACTGAATTTGCCACGCCCGGAGCAGGAGTGCGCGAGGGCGGCGAAGAATTGCCCGTAAACAGCGCCTTGATCATGAGGAGCGCCAGCAACGCGATTGCGGCCATGCCACCCCACTTCACGTATTTGAATACCGTGGCGGGATCCGGACCGCCGGGAAGTTTGGGGCCGCTGCCGCGTGGATACCGGGGCTGGGCCCGCGCCGGCTCGGCTTGAGGGGCCGTGGTGTCCGGCGGGGCCGGGCGATCGCTCGACTCACCGGCGGTGGCAACTGAAATATCCATCCGCCCATAAACCTCACGGTTCGGCTGGCGGGGACGCACGTCCCCGCGGCCCAGGGCCGCATAGTCGTTGATGATGCGTTCGCCCGAGAGTTTCAGGTAGTTCGCGTAATTGCGCAGAAAACCACGGATGTAGATCTCCGTCAGGCCAATATCGAACTGATTGCTCTCGAATTTCTGCAGGTAATCGCCGCGGATCTTGGTGGCCTCGGCCGCTTCGCGTATGGAAATACCCTTCTTCTTGCGCGCTTCTTCCAGCCGTTCGCCGATTGTCTGCATGGGTTTGAGTTAGGAGGTTTGAAGCGGAAGGGGAAGAAGGAATTACCTTGGCCCCCCGTGAATCGCGGGGTGGCGCTTCCGTTGGCGCCATGGCGGCTGTCGCGGCGGCAAAATGTTTCAGTTTACCCGGACGTCGCAACGCACCTGCCATCCCCCCTTCGTTGCGCGCCCTGACGCTGGCTCGGGTGCGTTCACAGCGCGTCCAAATCGACGAGAATTTCGCGCGGACTCGAACCGTTTTCCGGTCCGACAATTCCCTTTTCTTCCATGATCTCCATTACCCGGGCCGCGCGGTTGTACCCAATGCGGAGCTTTCGTTGCAGCATGGACGTGCTGGCGCGCTTCGTGGATTTGAGCACATCAAGCGCTTGCTGATACAACTCCTCATCATCGCCGAGATCGTCGTCCTCGCCTTCCTCCTCCTCGGCGTCCTCGCGGGCGGCGCGGTCGATCTGTTGCTGGACTTCCTGGGCGTAAACCGGCGGCTGATTGTTTTCCTTGAGGTACTTCACCATCTCATGGACTTCCTCATCGGAGACAAACGCGCCCTGCGCGCGCACCAGGCGCGAAGTGCCCGGCGGTGAAAACAGCATGTCGCCACGACCGATGAGTGTATCGGCGCCCTTGGTGTCCAGGATGGTTCGCGAGTCGACCTGTGACGCGACCTGGAAGGCGATGCGCGAAGGAAGATTGGCTTTGATTACACCGGTGATGACGTTAACCGAGGGCCGCTGCGTCGCGATAATGAGATGAATGCCGGCCGCGCGGGCCAGCTGGGCAAGCCGCGCAATGCTGGTTTCGATCTCCGCCGGCGCGACCATCATCAGGTCGGCGAGTTCGTCGACGATCGCGACGATGTACGGCAAATGCTCGGGCAGCGGCAGATCGTCGTCCCGCATCAATTCCAAGGACGCCTGCTGCGTTGCGGGTGAGGGTTCAGGCTCGGGGTTCTTCTTGCGCGAATTGTATCCGGCAATGTTACGCACGCCCACCTTCGCAAATTGCTGGTACCGCTGCTCCATTTCGCTGAGCAGCCACTTCAGCGCCGCCGGAACTTTTTTTGCCTCCGTGACCACCGGAATCAACATGTGCGGGAGCACGTTGAAGATTTTCAGTTCGACCACTTTCGGGTCCACCATGATGAGGCGCACATCCCGCGGCCCCTTGCGGTACACGATGGAAGCAATGATCGAATTGATGCAGACCGATTTGCCCGAGCCGGTGGCGCCGGCGATCAGCAGATGCGGCATTTTGGTGAGGTCGGAAATTAGCGGCAGGCCGGAAACGTCCTTGCCGAGCGCGATGGGAATCTCCGCGCGTACATCGCGCCAGTCTTGCGACTCGAGGATCTCGCGCATGCCGACGGGGGTGGGCTGCCGGTTGGGGATCTCAACGCCCACGGCGGCCTTTCCCGGTATTGGCGCCAGAATGCGCACCGATTGAGCTTTCATGCCCAGCGCGATGTTTTTATCCAACCCCGCGATTTTTTCGACTCTCACGCCAGGTGCGGGCACCACCTCGTAACACGTGATGACCGGTCCGACGTGAATTTCTCCCGGCGTTACTTCGACGCCAAATTCGCCGAGGATGCGCACGAGGTCGGCGATGTTGCGCATGTGTTCTTCATCACTGTCTTCCGGCGGTCGGATTTGTTCTTTGAGCAACGCGACGGGGAACCGCTTGTAATCCTGATCCGCAGGTTGCTCCGTCACCGCGGCCTTGGCGGTGGTGGCCGGCTTATGGATCACCGGGGTACCCAGTGCCCGCTTGATGTCGGGCGTGAATTCAGGGGCAGTCTTGCCGTTGTTGATTTTGATCGCCGGAGCGGTTTTAATCACGGGCACGGCGGTCGCGGGCGCTGTTTTTTCCAGCGAAGGCTCGGGCGGCGGGAACGCGGGGCGGGCGGGATTTTTGGCCAGAGGATCTTCCGTGCCTTTGGTGATGAACGTTTTCTTTCCCGTCGGGCCTACCGTGGCCGGGACCGCGCTGGCCGCGGCACTCGCCACGACGGCGGAGGCTGTTTTCTGCTTTGCCTGGGCCTCCCGGGTTTTCTGCCGCTGCACCGCGAGCTCTGCTTTTTGCTTGGCTCGCTCGGCGCGCCACGCGCCGAAGTTGTGAAACATCTTCTCGAACTCGCCGCTAATATCACGGGTGAAGATGAAGAGCAGCGCGCCCACGTAAACCGTGCCGAAAATCAAGGCGGAGCCGAACGGTCCCAAGGCGTCGGCCAGCAACCGGTGATACAGACTGGCGCCCACCCAGCCGCCGAATCCCCGCGGAAAGTAGTCGCTGCCCCATTTCGCGGGATCGGAGCCCCAGTTCATCGCGTCGAACATGGCGACGAGTCCGGC
>JBEENF010000321.1:0-4958 GCA_041192325.1 Verrucomicrobiota bacterium | reverse complement strand
CGAACTTCAACAATGTGGTCGGGTTTCGCCCCTCGCCCGGGCTGGTGCCGATGACGCCGGTGACCTTGCCGTATATCGGACTCGGCGTGAAGGGGCCGATTGCGCGCACCGTGGCGGACACGGCGTTTTTCCTAAGCGTCATCGCGGGCCAGGACGGGAGCGATCCGGGTTCCTATCCCTCGAATCCGGCGCAGTTCCTCGGCTCGCTCGAACGCGATTTGCGGGGCGTGCGGGTCGCGTGGTCGCCGGACTTGGGGAAACTTCCGCTGGATGCGCGCGTGCGCGCGGTGCTCGACACCCAGCGGCGAACGTTCGAGGCGCTGGGCTGCATCGTGGAGGATGTCGCGCCGGACTTGACGGGGGCCGATGAAGCCTTCCTGACGCTCCGCGCCTTCCGCGCTTATCCCAACCTCGCCCCGCTCGTGGCCAAGCACCGCGCCGAAATGAAACCGGAAGCCTTGCGCGAAGTGGACGCGGGCGCCCGACTGACGGGTCCGGAGGTTTCAGCAGCGATGGCCAGCCAGGCGGAATTGATGGAGCGGATGCGCCAGTTTCAGGAGCGCTACGAATTTGTAATTTGCGCGGTGAACCAGGTGCCGCCGTTTGACGCCAAGGCCGACTGGCCGAAGGAAATCAACGGGGTGAAAATGGATCATTACATCAGTTGGATGAAATCGGCTTATTGGATTACGGCCACCCACCGGCCCGCGATTTCCGTCCCGGCGGGTTTTACGCCGGAGGGACTGCCGGTGGGCATCCAGATTGTGGGTCGCCACCGCGCCGATGCCGAGGTGCTGCGCTGCGCCCATATGTTCGAACAGGCGACGAAAGTGGGCGCGAAACGCCCCGCGATCGCCGGATAGAACGGGGAACTGAACAGACTCACGACCGCCGACGCGGTCGCAGTCATGCGGATTTGGTGCGGAGATTTTTCAGGGCGGCGCAAAAGAAATCAACCGGCCGCCCAGGCGCTTTACCGCGTGATCGTCATTTCGCGCAGCAGGTGATCGGCGTGATCCACCTCGGACATGATCCACAGCATGTAGCGCGTGTCGCAGTGGATGCTGCGCGTCTGCGCCGGGTCGAAGAAGAAGTCCGAGGCCACGGTGTCGTAGGTGCCATCGAAGAGGAGGCCCACGAGTTCGTGCTTCGCGTTGAGCGTGGCCGAACCGGAGTTGCCGCCGGTGGTATCGACCGTGGAGAGGAAATTCACCGGCACATCACGCAGCGTCGCGTCGAGGTAAGGCGTGCTCTTGCCGCCGCGCAGCGCCTTGATCGCGGCGAGTTGGGCTGCCGGCGCGTTGAATTCCCCCGTGCCGGTCGCCTTCTGGGTGATCCCCTTCAGCGAGGTCTGCGGGAGGTAGTAAAGGGCGTCCCGACTTTCCACGCCTTTGATGCTGCCGTACGTGACCCGCAGCGTGCTGTTCGCATCCGGGGAGAGCAGACCGCCTTCCTTGGCGAGCATGGCTTCGGCGTAGAGCGGCGTGAGCCGGGCCAGGGCGCCGCCGCGCTGCTTGGTGGTGGTGCGGATGGCGTCCTGGGCCGGATACAAGGCGGCCGCGACTTTCAGCATCGAGTCGCTGCTGGCCGCGAGTTCGGCCTGGGTTTTTTCGAAGAGGCCCAGGCGGAAGTCGCGATCGTAAAGCTGGGTGCCTTGGACGACGCCCGTGACCCAGGCGCGAATGGCAGCCATGGCTTCGGCGGCGGGCTGGCCCGCCTTCAATCCGATGAGTCGGTCGAGTATGGCGATGCGCTGATCCGCGGGGAGTGCCGCGATGGCGCCGAGATGGTATTCCATGATAGCGGTATCGGCCTTGCGATCAAGGCTGCGCTGGAGGCGGTCGAGCGACTCGCGGCTGCGCGGCCAGTTGCGCTGCTGGTAAACCGGGTCGCGGTCGGCGTCGGGCTTCGCCCGCTCAACGGACCGGCGGTAAAGCGTTTCCGCCGCGCCCAGCGCGGAGCCGATCCCGCTGGCGAACTCCGCGAGGAGGAGGTGGCTTTCGCGCGTCTTCTGCCGCTCGGCGGTGAGGGTCGCGATGTCGCTCACGACGTTGCCGTACCTGGCCTGGCGCCCCGGGTTGGCGGCAATCCAGGCGAGCAGTTCCTTTTCCTTCGCTTCCTTCTGGGCGAGGACACCGCCACGGACCATGGCTTCGTGCACGCCCTTGGTCTTTGTCAGCACGTTGTTCAGGCCGCGCAATTGGGTGGAGACGCGCAGCGCGGTCTCGGGGTCGCTGGCGCCGAGCTGCTCGTAAATCGCAATCCGCTCGGTGTTCCGCTTGATCGTGCGGGGGAGCAGGTATTCGACATTTTCCTTCACCGCGGCGAACGTATCCCATCGGTTGGTACGCCCCGGGTAGCCGGCCACGAACACCACCTCGTCCGGGGCAATGCCGCGGCCGGAAACCTTCAGCCAGTGCTTCGTCTGAAAGGGGACGTTGTCCTGGGCGTAATTGGCCGGCCGGCCGTCCTTGCCCACGTAGGCGCGGAGGAAGGAGAAGTCGCCGGTGTGCCGCGGCCACTGCCAGTTGTCCGCTTCACCGCCGAAATTGCCGATCCCGGCGGCCGGCGCGTAGACCAGCCGCACGTCGCGGAGCTCAAGTTGGGTGATGGCGTAATACTGCAGGCCCTCGAAGAACGACGCGACCGTACAGCGATAGCCGTCCTTCTTTTCCCGCTCGGCCGTGGCCGATTTCACACGCTGCTCGAGCAGGTCGAAATAGGCGCGACCCGTGACGCTGGCGGGGATGTTGCCGAGGATCGTGGCAGTGACATCCTCGACGGCGACCGTGACGAAGACGCGCGAGCCTGGGCCGCTGGGCAGTTCCTCCTCGCGGGTTTTCGCGAGGTAGCCGTCGACCATTAGATTGCGGTCGGGGCGCGAATTGAACAGGAGCGCGGCTTGGACGCAGTGGTGGTTCGTGACGATGAGACCGTCCTTCGAGACAAAGGACGCGCTGCAGCCTCCGAGCGAGACGATCGCGCCCATGGGGAAGCCCGTCAGATCGGCGAAGGCCTTGGCGTCACCCTTGTATCCGAGCGCCCGCAGGCGGTCCGCGAGCGCAGGTACTTGCTGGGGCAGCCACATGCCTTCGTCGCCGTGGGCCGCGGCAAGGAGCAGGAGCGAAACAAGGAAATGAGTGATAATACGTCTCACGAAGTCGAAGGGGGGAAACGGTTTATGACAGATCGGCGAGGACGCGTTCGAAAGGGGCAGCATACATTATGAGCCGTGGCCTGACTCAAGGGTTTCCTGCGCGGCTCGGAAAACGAGGCGCCGGCCGAGCGAGTATTTTGAGGAACAAAGCTTTCGGGCCCTCGGTCACGGTTGGTCCCCATCCGCCACCACAATGAACTACCCACGTCCGGCGATGAGGAAGGCGGCTGAAGCGGTGGTCGATGACTGGCGTGAAAGCGCGGCGGCGAAGCACATCGCGCGGATGCTGATTCAAGCGTTGGACGACGAGGAGAGGAATGCGCGCGCGTTGGAGCGGGTTCTGCACGAGGCGAAACTACTTTTTGCGGAAATCGCCCGGAGGGGCCAGCTGGCGGCCGATGCCCCGCACGGGCGCCGAACCCCCGGTGCGGGTGGGACGAATGGCTGAAAGGGGATCCACTGGCGCGCCGTCCGGGTGTGGCTGCGCCGAAGAAGGAGGCTAACCAAGCGGACGTCCCGTTTGCTACTGTGGAGTCGTTGTCTTGGTTATGGGCTTCCCGCCGCCCTTTTTTATGCCTGGAGCCGTCGTCATTCTTGGCCTGTTCATTACCATCGCGCTCGTGGCGTGGATGGCGGCGTGGGCTCACACGCGCGACCCGTCGAACCGGGATCCCCGGGAAGATTACCGGCAACTGCAGCGGCAGACGGCGTGGCTCGAGCAGCGGTTGGATCTGGCCCGGCGGGAGAAGTGGTCACCGGAAATGATCCAAAGTCTGGAGCAGAAACTCGGAGCCGCGTGCGATCAGCTTGGCCGGGCCCGCGGCGGCATCCTCGTCCCGCGTCCCGTCCGACGGGCATAGGACCCGCCAGAGAACCTCGCCGCCTACTTCGGCCACGATTGGGGCAGATCCAGCACCCACACGTCGTTGACCAACGGCCAGGTGTGGCCCGCGGTGACCCACAGTTTGTCTTGAAAGACGTAGGCCGAATGCTCGTGCCGCGTTTTCCAAACCGTCTTCGTCTTCAGCTGCTCCCACTTTTTTCCGTCGGCAGAATGCCATACGTCGTTCCAATTCGCCATCATGTTGTCCGACGTGCCCTCCTTGCGGTAATCGGTGTATCCGGGCAGCGGGTTCGCCGGATTCCGCGACCAGCCGCCCAGGATCCACATGCGATCGCGATAGACCACGGCGGGGAACCAGAGCCGCGGCTCCCACGCCGCCTTGCGGCTGGCTTCCGTCCAGTTTACGCCATCGGGCGAGGACCAGACATCATTGTAGTCTTTATAGTCGGGCAGATATTTCCCGCCGCCCATGATCCAGAGTTTCCCGTTGTACGCTAATCCCTGGTGATAACCGCGCGGAGCCCAGGGCGCGGCGGCGGTGACTTGAGTCCACGTCTTGCCGTCGCTCGAACTCCAGACGTCGTTGCAATACTCGCTGTCCTTGCCGAAGTAATATTTTTCGGCGCCGCCCATCATCCACAGTTTTCCGTTCAGCACGACCAGCGCGCCGGCGAGCCGAGGCGACCAGCCGGCGTGTTCCGCGACCAGGTCCCACTTTTTGCCATCGACGGACGACCACACCTGATCGCTCGCGCCATTGTTCTGCAGGCGTCCGTTGTACCAGCCGCCCATCAGCCACATGCGGTCTTGGAAAACGACCGTCATCGGCAGGTCGGAGTGCTTCCAGGCGGCGCGACTGGTGACGATTTCCCAATGGATCCCGTCCGCTGATTTCCAGACATCACGGGGCGGAGTTTCGTAGGAATTGAACCAGCCGCCGAGGAGCCACAGGTGGTC
>JBEENF010000320.1:0-4961 GCA_041192325.1 Verrucomicrobiota bacterium | reverse complement strand
GCTGCTGAAGAGCGACGCCAGCTATGATCCCGCCATCCGCGAAATCTCTGGCGCGTGGTCGTTGTCTCTTCGCAACCAGTCGATCACGGCGCTGCTGAGCGGCTTCGGGTTGCCAGACCTCACCGCCACCGGTGCGGGTAAATTCCGGTTTAATCCCGCCAATCAGGAGGTGAGCGCAAGCGGGCAGCTGCAGGCCAATGCTTCGCGGCTCGAGAAGATTTCGCCTGAGCTCGCCGCAATCGGCGCGGTGCAGTTGCGCACTTTCTTTGACGGCGGCATGGCCGCCGGCATTGCTCGCCTCGAAAAATTCCAGCTCGAGATCACCGGCGCTGACGGTCGCAAGCTCGCGCAAGTCGATACTTCCCAGCGGGTCACTTTCAATCCGGCCGACCAGCGGGTCACGATTGTGAATGCCAAGTCGGAGCTCGCCCGTATTGCGTTAAACGAACTGCCGCTCGCCTGGGCGCAGCCCTTTCTCAAGGGAATGAACATCGATCACGGAACGCTTTCTCTGGTGCTAGGCTTGGAAGCCGAGGCCGATGGCAGCCGCATACGCACGCGCACAATCGAACCATTGTCCCTGCGCGCCGTCACACTCCGCCAGGGCGATAAGAAGTTGCTCGATCAGGTCACCTTTACGGGCGCGCCACAGGTTGATTTCACCGCCGGCAAAAGCGTCGTCGCCGAACTCGCCGCTCTCAAGATCTCGATGCCCGCCGGCGACTCACTCGCCGGGAAGGCATCGCTCGAAATTGCGAATCTCGCTACAAAACCGGTCGTCACTTTCGGAGCGCAGTTGCAGGCCAGAATCGTGGCCGCACTGAAGCCTTATGTGCCCGTCGACACCGGCCCTTTGGCCGTGGGCGTGGACGCCAGCGGCCAACTCGAAGGGGACGTGCTCCAGCTCACAAAACTTTCCGCGAAGATAAATCGCGACGGTGGTGCTTTGCTGGCCGACGTGGAGTTGTTGCAGGTGACCAAGGCCGATCTCGCAAAGAAAACTTTCCTGGTCGCCAAACCCGTAAATCCGGTCGCACGTCTCAAGCTCGGGGAAATCCCGCTGAATTGGGCGCAAAGTTTTGTGGCCGGCTCCCAACTAGGGGGCGTGCTCGCGGGTGGCGCCTTGGAAGTAACCGCACAATCGCTCGACGAGGTCACAATCAACACCACCGAGCCGCTCGTGGGGCGCGGGGTCAGCGCGGTCGTCGAAGGGAAGCCCATGGTTAAGGCCATGGATCTTTCCGCAAATCTGACGGCCACCAAAAAAGGTGACTCCGTGATCTATGACGTCAGGCGCGTGGAAATCTCCCAAGGCAAAGATGCGCTGGCGACGTTTTCCGCCAAGGGTGAGGCGCGGCTGGGCGCGAAACTCTCCCTCTCAGCAAAGGGTAATCTCGACGCAGATGCGGGCGCATTAATGAGTCAGCCCATCCTGGCGCCCTTCGCCACGTTGTCCCGCGGTCGCGTCACAACCGTGTTCGAAGTGACTTATGGGGAAACGCTCGAAGCCAAAGCCGCGGTCGCGGCCAAAAGCCTCACCGCGCGCGCCAACAACCAGGCTCTCGGTGATGTTGACCTAACCTTGTCAGCGACGATGAAGAACGACGGCAGCGGCACGCTGACTGTTCCGCTCACCGTGATCAACGGGGGGCGGCGATCCGACGTAGCGCTCGCCGGCAGCTTCAGCCGCGCGGGTACTTCGTACGCTTTCAACGGTAAAATCTCAGGTAATCAAATTTACGTCGACGACTTGCAAATGCTGGGCGGCCTCGCGCCAGCTTCGGAACCATCCAAGCCTGCGGCTCGCCCCTCGTCTGGACGGGACGCGGAGCCTTTTTGGAAAGGCGTCTCCGGCCGCGCCGATGTCAATCTGAAGAACGTCCTTTACGGCAAAAACTACACGATCAACTCGATCCTGGGAGTTGCCGTGCTCACACCCACGCGCCTGTCACTCGAAAAGCTCGAAGGCCAGTTCAAGGAAAAGGCCTTCAAGCTCAGTGGCGGAATTAGTTTCGCGGCGCAGCAACCGAAACCTTACACGCTCACCGCTGCCGCTGACGTGCAAGGCCTGGACATTGGCGAGATTTTGCGCGCCGCAAATCCGAACGAGAAACCCGTGTTCGAAACCAAGGCATCGCTCACTGCGCTGCTTAATGGCGCGGGCGGTAATGTCACGGATCTCTTCAAAAACGCGTACGGCAAGTTCGAACTCTCGGGCGCCCAAGGCGTCACCCGGCTGCTGGCGCGTCGTGGCGGGGCGAGCGCCGCGGTGAATGTCGCGTCAATCGGTCTCGCCATCCTCGGCGCTAGCCGCCAGTCGGAAGGTTTTTCCGCGGCGGCGGAGCTCACGCAGCTTTTAAACGAAGTGCGCTTCGACAATGTCAAAGTGCAGGTCGAGCGCGCCGCGGACCTTAGCTTCAAGTTGACCGCGATAGAAATAATGTCGCCGCTGCTGCACACCTCAGGGACGGGCTCCGTGGCCAGCAGAAGCACGGACGATATCGCCAATGCGCCCATGAATATTGTGCTGCAGCTAGGCGCCAAGGGTCAGCTCGCGTACGCGCTGCAGCGCAGCGGCCTCCTCAGCGATAAACTCGACGACAAAGGATATTCTCTAATGACTCGGACCTTCACCATCGGCGGCACGCCTGCGAAGCCGGATAATGCTGCGCTCTGGGGGATTTTGCTACAGACCGCCCTCAACGCGTTCGGACGGTAGAAAAACGCGGCGGCGCGCCGATGTTTCGCCGCTTCTAGGACGAGCGCTGCGTCAATCGCTGAGCGGAGATTGCGCGCGGCCCATCCGCCAAAGCGCAGGGAGAGCACTCTGTCGCCGAGTCGCTCCTCGCGCTTGAGGATGACCTTCCCATGCACGCCTGGCCAAACTTTGCCAACACCGCGGGCCCAGCAACTCCACCGCCGCTCGCGATGACATCTTACCCGGCTGCCGGACCCGGTCAGCGAGACGGCGAATGGTGGCACGCCTGGCAGGGCTCCCTTCAGGTCAGACGAGTTGCGGCGTCGTCTCGATTATTCCGCGCGCAATCGCGTAGCGGGTAAGCCCGGCGACATCGTGGATGTTCAATTTGTTCATCACCTGCTGCCGGTGCTTCTCAACGGTCTTGATACTGATGCAAAGGTCCCCCGCGATTTGCTTGTTCACTTTGCCCTCGGCCACCAATTGCAGGACTTCCAGTTCCCGCGACGTGAGTTGCTCGCCATGTTTCCGGATGGGCTTTCCCTTAAGGTAGGCTTCGCGATAATAGTCGAGCAGTCGCTTTGAAATCGAGGGACTGAAGAAGGCGTTACCCTTGTACGCTTCGCGGATGGCCTTGATGAGGTCATTGGCGGCGGTCTGCTTGATGAGATAACCAGCGGCGCCAGCCTCGGTGAGCTGGTGGACGTATTCATCGTCGCTGTACGAGGAAAGCACGAGCACCTTGGTCGCAATCCCCTCCTTGATGATCTGGCGTGTTGCCTCCAGGCCATTGAGCTGCGGCATGGCGATGTCCATGATGACAACGTCTGGGATGAGATGCTTGGCCATCTGCACCGCCTGGCGTCCATTTTCGGCTTCGCCGACAATTTCGATGTCAGGCTCTGCGGCCAGCAGCAACCGAAGCCCCTGCCGGACTACGGTGTGATCATCTGCGAGGAGCACGGTGATTTTTTTCATTGGTGTGGTGGATTACGATTATTGTCGGATTGGAGGCTGATTTCTCCCGCCTCGATTGGGAAAGTGGTGGGGTGACTAGTGGGAATGGTGACCCGCACGGTAGTACCACGGCGCGGTTTGGACTGGATCGAGAAATTCCCGTTCACGAGCCGGACTCGTTCCTGCATGCCAAGCAATCCGAGCCGCTGGAGTTCGCCCTCAGTTGTGGAGTCCGCCGGATTGAAAGATTTGCCGTTGTCGCTGATTTCCATGAGCACGCCCGAAGGCTGCTGAAACAGACGGATTTTTACCCGCGTCGCCTGGGCGTGCTTGTGCACGTTGCTCAAACTCTCCTGCGCGACCCGATACAGGACGGTGCCTTGCTGGGCGTCGAGTTGCTCCAGGCGCGCGTGGTTTTCCAACTCAGTTTTGATGCCGGTGCGCGCCGCATACGATTTTACAAAATTCTGCAGCGCAGCATAGGGCCCGAGGTGGTCGAGCATCGCGGGGCGCAGTTCGCGGGCGAAATGATAGACCATGTCCATGCTATCCTTCAGCAGCCGCTGCGCGTTTTCGACTTCGCGTGAGACCATCTCATCGCGGGACGCGTGTTTGCGCAGCAGCGCGATGCTAACGTTGGCTGCCGTGAGCACCTGGCCGATTTCCTCATGCAGCTCGCGACTAATGTGTTTCCGTTCTTCCTCCTGCGCCGCGATGACCTTGTTCGAAAGCCGCCGAAGATTCTCCTCCATCGCCCGTGCTTCCTTGAAGAGTTTCATGTAGTGCCCCCGGCTTTCCGTGAGTGCGAATTCAGCCTGTTTGCGCTCGCGGATATCCCGCGCAATTCCCGTGATGAAGATACCGACGCGCGTCCGCCACGTGGCGACCGTCAATTCAAGTGGAAACTCCACGCCGCTACGGTGCAGGCCACAAGTCTCGAGGGGGCGATCAAGCAGCTGCCTTTGATCGCCCGCGGCGAGGCAACGCAGCGTAATTCTGGCAGCCGCGCGGAGACGCTTGGGGACCAGGCGGATTACCGACTTACCGATCAACTCCGCGGCGAGGTAACCGAAAAGCGCCTCTCCCCCTTGGTTAAGCGAAACCAACACTCCCTTGCCATCGATCGTGATGATGGCGTCCTGCGCTGACTCGACGACGGAACGAAATTTGAGTTCCGACTCTTCCAGCGCGTCCTGCGCATTTTGCCGGCGAATGATTTCCCGTTCGAGGCGGAGGTTGCCGCGCGCCAGTTCCCGGTTCCGTTCTTCGAGCGTTTGCTTCGTCCGGCTCAGCCGCTCACACGCAT
>JBEENF010000319.1:0-4964 GCA_041192325.1 Verrucomicrobiota bacterium | reverse complement strand
CGCCGTGTGGGCGGCAAATCGCTTTGCAGGAAGGCTACCGGCGGACGCGTTAGCGAATCGTCCCTTGACCCATTCTTCAGGTCGCGTAGGCAGTGAGCGGCACTGGTTTCACTCACCTCGAACTGCAGACACCACTATGAACCGATCCGCAAAATCACCTTCCTGGAAAACGGCCTTGGCCGCTTTCGCCGCGATGCTTGCCGCGTTGATTGTGGCGCCGGTTGCCGCCAATGCCGCGAGTTACCACGCCGCCCAAAAGAAACCCCATGTGCTTTTTCTCATAAGTGAGGACCCGGACAATTATGAGGCGCACAAGACGATTCCGCCGTTCGCCGAATCGCTGCAACGCACTCAAAATGTCCGCGTCACCGTTCTCAAGGGCGAAGGCGAGCTCACGGCCTTTCGCTTTCCCGGGCTGATGGAAGCGCTGGCGGACACCGACCTCATCGTGTTTTATTCCCGTCGCATCGCGCTGCCGCAGGAGCAGCTCAACGCGATCAAGAATCACATTAAATCCGGCAAGCCGCTGGTGGGCCTGCGCACGGCCAATCACGGTTTCGCGCCGCGGGGCAAGATCGCCGATGGGCACGCAGCGTGGCCGGAGTTTGTTTCCGACATCCTCGGCTGCGAGAATACGGGCTACGGCGCCATCAAGGATGGGATCAAGATCTCGACCGTTCCCGCCGCGGCGAAAAACCCGATTCTCAAGGGCCTTCCCGAAAAATGGTTCAGCCCGACGAATATCTATAAGAACAAGATGTTGGACTCGAACTCGACCGTGCTGTTGGAAGGCGAAGCCGCCGGCAAAGTCGAGCCCCTCGCGTGGACGCGCATGGTCGGAAAGAGCCGGATTTTCTACACCTCGCTGGGGCACCCGCTGGACTTCGACATTCCGCACTATCGCACGTTGGTGACGAACGGCATTCTCTGGGCGCTCGACGCCAAGGCGAAGTAAGGCGGGACGGGCAAAAATCCGGCATCGGCCGAGGCACACGGTCTCCGCCGCGGGTGGTCAGAGTTCCAGCCGGTCGAAACGCTCCCGGATGCTTTCTGACCGCGTCTTTTGGGCGGTCGCCGCTTGTTGTTTTTGGGCGTCGAACTCGGCGACCCGCCGTCGGACGGTTTCCTTTTCTTCGCGGTAAAGTTCGTTGGTCTCGGAGACAGCCGCTTTGACGAACGCAAACTTCGTTTCGAGTTTGGACGGCATGCAACGAAGAGTCAGCCTTGCGTGCGTCACCTCCACGCGGAGGTCCGCGCGATGGATTCCCGCTGGCGGATTATCGATCACCTCCGCCAGGCATTCACGCCAGACCGCGTCCGGCGCGGTGTTGAGCTGGAACAAATAGGAACTCCTGCCGCCCTCAACGTCCACGAGCGCCTCTTTCTTTGCCGTGATTCTGACTTGCGGGGTGGCAAGGTAATCCGCCTGTCCGGAGGTCCCGGAGTTCCAAACGATGTGGTCATCGCGCAACGACAAATCCGCCCAAGGGTGCGTAATTTTCCGAGGCTCAGAGGCAGGGTCGCTCACAAGCAGCCACTGAACGCCGCCGCGCCCGCCGGTTCCCTGCACGGCGCATTCCCGGCCCAGACTCGAAGGCGGCACAGGCTTGGCGCGGTGTCACTTGCCCAACCGCATCCACGCCTCTTAACCTCAGTCATGTCGCCATTGCTCACCGCCATCGTTGCCAGTGCTGCCTTGGGTGCTCTCGTGGGGTTGATCCGCCAATGGAGCGATGAGTCGGCCGCGTCTCCGGGCACCGACTTTGCGGGCGTGCGCACCTATACGTTTTGGGCGATGCTGGGGTGTCTTGGGGCCTACGCGGCAGAGCGGAGTTCGGCGCTGCTGCTCGCCGTGATTTTTATCCTGGCCGGTGTCCAGCAGATCCTCGCCAAAACCCACGTCCCCCCGGCGGAGCGCGCGGGCGGCACCACCTTCGCCTCCACCCTGCTCACCATGTTGATTGGCAGTCTGATTTACTGGGAACAGCGTTCTGCGGCGATCCTGGTGGCCGCCACAACCATGGTGTTGCTCGGCAGCAAACAACGGCTGCACGCGTGGACCCGCACCTTCACGGCCGCCGACGCCCGCGCTCTCCTGCAGTTCGCCGCGATCACCGGAGTGATCCTGCCGCTGGTGCCGGACCGCGACGTGGGTCCTTTTGCCGGGTTCAACCCGTATTCGACGTGGCTCATGGTGGTCCTGATCTCGGGTTTGGGTTTTGCGGGCTACATCGCGATGCGGCTATTTGGCGCAAGCGCCGGAATCCTCCTTACGAGCTTTCTCGGCGGACTTGCTTCAAGTACCGCGAGCACGCTGGCCTTCACCCGTCGCAGCCGGGAGGAGCCGGCGATGTCCGGGCACTACGCGCTGGCCGTAATCGTGGCGTGCACCGTGATGCTGCCCCGGGTCGTGATTGCCACAACG
Organism: Verrucomicrobiota bacterium; assembly: GCA_041192325.1. Classification (GTDB taxonomy): domain Bacteria; phylum Verrucomicrobiota; class Verrucomicrobiia; order Opitutales; family Opitutaceae; genus ER46. Next base: position 2,539 of record JBEENF010000319.1, on the reverse strand, counting down.
GTGATCAATCCGGATTTCGGGCGCACGCTGATCGTCCCTTTTGCCATTTTGATCCTACCCGGTGTGCTCTACGCCTCCTGGGTTTGGCTGCGCGACCGGCCGAGCTATCATGAAGGCGATCTGCCGCTGCTGACCAATCCGCTGAGCCTGACCACCGCCATCAAATTCGCCGCCCTGTACTCGATGATTGCTTTCTTGGTGAAAGCCGTGGGACAGCTTGAATCCAACGCGGGCCTGCTGCCGCTGAGTTTTGTTTCGGGCCTGACGGATATGGACGCGATCTCGCTTTCGGTCGCGCGGGACGCCGGCGGAGAGAGCTTGGATTATCATCTTGCGACGCGGGCGGTCGTGCTCGCGGCGATCAGCAACACCCTGCTCAAGGCCGGGTTCGCGGTCGGCCTCGGCTCAGCTGGCTTGCGGGGGCGCGTGGCGTTGGTGCTGGGAGCAACTGCCGTGGCAGGGATAGGTTGGCTGCTGCTGGCGTCGTGAAGATTTATCGCGGCGGACAAAAAGAGGAACCGTTCCACCGTTACCGGCCGCGCGGGAGATGTGGGCGGATGGAGACAACGTGCATCACCATTCCTTTCAAGGGAGGCGCGGCGGGTTGAGGCGGTTTATTGACCGCCGACTGCTGCCACAGGGCTCACGGAAGCAAATGCGTTCCATAACCGGTCCAGCCGCGCGCGGTCCGGATCGCCGTCAAAAACGACAACGCGGTAATGGGCTTTGAAGGGCTGGGTCGGCGTGATCTCGAAGTCCCCGCTGATGGCGGGGGCGAAGACGAAATACGGCATCGTCTCGTGCAGGCGCAATTTTTCAGGCGCGCGAAAATTGCCCGGGTGGGAGAGAATCGCGAGTCCCGCCGGTTGGCCGTTCACCAAGGCTCCAAGGTAAACCCAGCGCTGCTCGGTGTGATTCGCCTTCGCGCGGTTGCTTTCACCGGTGGAAACCATGAATCGCCCCGCCGGGCCGAAAAACGTATCCGGATACCGCATCGCGAATCCGCCGTAGGCGTTCTTCTTCACCGTGACCGGGGACGCCGTCGCGCAGTCCTGCTGTAGCGAAACGTCAAAGAGGTCATACTTCAGTTCCTCTGGCATCGCGTAGGCGACCACGTTCCAGGTTTCCCGGAGCGCGGCTTTCCGCGGTGACGCCACGAGATCATAAAAGACATTCACCGCCGTGAAGCCCGCAGCCATGGGCGCCTCCCAGGAATTGGAAACCCCCTCGCAGCGAATCTGGCTGTCGCCGGCTTTCGGCGCCCAGAAATTCATCTTCCGACCCTCGAACTCCGTGGCGGTCCAGGCGGACCACAGCGCATATTGGTGTTCGTGATCGGCGGCGACGCGGGGAAAGGCTTCGCTCACGACGGCGCCACTGCGAGTGCGAATGCCATCGATGTAGCCGGATCGGGCAAGCTTGGGGTCAATTCCGGGACGCGGCGGCTGGATCACGCCGAAGTTGAAGGCCAGGAGATCATGGCCATTGACCACGGCGACCAGCGCATCCTTGTCCTTGCGCAACTGTGCGGTCGGGGCGCGACTCTTGCGTGGGGCGATCGCGGGCGTGGCTCCCGCCGGCACGCGGGGAATTAAGACCCACCCGGCTTCGCCGGTCGGGGACGGGGTCCGCATAATCAATGCTTCACGCTCCCCCGTGTAGGGCGCGACTTGGGCGGCCGATAGGGCCCACGGCAAGCCGAGGAGAATGACGATGGGAAAAAAGAAACGCAGCTTCATGGGGAGGGACTCGGCCAGGGTTGCAAATGCTCCAGATCGCCGTGAAAAGCGGCGGCAGAAAGGACGTGGGAGGAACTGTTTCCGCTGTGGGCCCCAGCGCAAACACAACTTTGCGCGAGCACCCTCCCCCGCCCGCCACCTCTGGCTGGCCGCCAATATTCACCATCAGGAAAATGCGCTGACGCTTGCCGACCGCACGGCGGCGTGAATGATTTGTTTTCCACCCCTCCATTTTCCTCATCCAGCCCGCACCATGGTATACTCCCGTTGCGACCATCCTGCTCCTGCGCATCGCGTTGAGCTACGCCGCCTGACCTCCTTGCTGCTGTTGCTGACAATGTTGCTTGGCGCCGGTGTTCTGCGCGCAGCCGGCGCCGACCGGATCCGCGTGGCGCTTGTTTCCGGAGCCCCCACCTACAACTCCGACGCCATCCTCGCGAAAGCCCAGCGGCACCTCGAAGCGCTTTACCCTTTCGACTGCACCTTGATTGCAGCGAATCCCACCGGCGAAGGGTTCGACCGCATGGAGCGACTGCTGGACGCCGATGTCGCGCTCTTCTTTGTGCGCCGAAGGACTCCGCCCGCGGAAACGCTGGCGATCGTGCGCAAGTTCGTGGATTCCGGCAAAGGCATCGTGGCCGTCGGACCGAGCAGCCACGCGTGGCAGGAATGGCCGACCTTCGATGTCGATGTGCTCGGCGCAAAGTACGGCGGACCTTATGCCGAAGGCAAAGGCGTCACCGACCTCCGGCTGCGGCCGCACGCGATCCTCACCGGCGGCGAGGATTTCACCACGGACA
>JBEENF010000318.1:0-4979 GCA_041192325.1 Verrucomicrobiota bacterium | reverse complement strand
TGTTTTTCGTGTGGGTAAAAATGGGGTTTTTTTTTTTGGGGGGGGGGGGGGGGGGGGGGTGCCCAACGACAAGGACATCGAGACGACCAAACTGCGCGAAGGCCCGGTCTGCTACGCGGAGAGTACCGACGGTCTCCACTGGACAAAGCCAAGGCTGGGCCAGGTCGTGCATGGTGGCGGAAGCGACAACAACGCCATCGCGCTCCCTGACAAGCAAACGGAGGGAGCCTTCGTCATTCGCGACGACCGCGACCCCGACCCCGCCCGGCGCTACAAGATGGTTTATGAAAATCGGCCGGGGCATAACCGTTTCATGTCGGCGCGAACCGCCACCAGTGCGGAGGGCATTGTTTGGACGGCTGGCCCTGACTCGCCGATCGGCGAGGGCCTCGAACCCTGTGCCTTCTACCAACATGGCGGCCTATACTTCATCAACGCCCAGTTCGCACCCCGGGCGGTGAGCGAGGGCGGTCACCGCGGAGGCCGGCAGGGTTACGTCTGGGTCTCGACCGACTTCAACACCTGGCTGCAGGAATCCGGCGAATCCTTCCTCCTGCCCGAACCGGCCGACCCCAATGACCGTGGCCTAGACCGCCCCGGGGTACAGGTCCATCTCGGCGTCGGTGCCGTTAGCCAGGGCAACGTCCTCGTGGGTCTCTATTGCCAGTGGACCAACCAGCCTAAGGCGGGCGATTGGTTCGGCCGCGGCACGACGACCGGGGACTTTGGCCTCGTCGTCTCAAGCGACGGCCAGCACTTCCGCGAGCCCGTGAAGGGCCACGTATTCATGCCGCGCGGCGCATCCCGGGCGGCGGTCACCCCCGGGGTCCGGCACCAGCAGATCTTGCAGCAATCCGGCAACGGCATCCTCAATGTCGGCGATGAAACCTGGATCTATCATGGCCGCTGGGTGAACCCCGAGAAACTGGAAAACTACTACGCCGAGATTGCCCTCGCGACCCTGCCCCGCGACCGCTGGGGCGCCCTCGGACTCTATCCGCGTTCCGCCAGCGGCGCGGTCTGGTCGGCCCCCCTGACCGTGAAACAGGCCGGCGCCAGGGTTACACTCAACGCCGAGGGGGTGGCTGGGATGAGCGTCGAGATTGCCGATGCGAATTTCCAGCTTCTGCCCGAATACGCTGGGGCCAATGCCGGTCGTTCGTCCATGGCTGCTGGTCTCGACTGCGCTGTTGCATGGCCGCGCGGCTCACTGGACGAACTGGCAGGCCGACTGGTCCGTCTCCGCGTCCGCCTAGCGCGCGGCGACTATCCTGAACCGCGGCTCTTCGCGCTTTATGTCACCGCTCTCTGACGCTTCTCCCTAACAGATCTGAAACCTCACACATGAAAACGACTATTCCCTTCACCCTTCGTTTCGGGGCCTTGCTCGCGCTGGCCACCGCGCTTCCCAGCTTTGCCGCCGACCGCAGTTTCTATTTTCCTACCACCGGCGTTCGTGCCGAAGGTCGCGCGCTTTTGCTGGCGATTGACGACCAGCTGCTACCCCTCCGCGACAACGTGGTCGAGCATCTCTCTAAACCGAAGCAGCGCAAGGAGCCCGTCCTCTCGCCGAGCTCCGACGATCCGCTCGCGCCTGACCAAGTGGGGGCTCATTTTTACGGCGCTGTCATTCGTGACAATGGTAGATTCCGTATGTGGTATTACGCGGTTGGCCTCAAAGGCCCCGGCGATGCGCGACTTGCCGACCTCAAGCAGGTGAGCCAAGGCCCCGTCTGCTACGCCGAGAGCGCCGACGGACTTACTTGGACTAAGCCCGTGCTCAACCAGATCGAGTTCAAGGGCAGCCGAAAGAACAACGCGGTCGCCTTGCCGGATAAGCTTATTGAGGGGGTGCACGTCATTAAGGAGGACGACGAGCCCGATGCCACTAGGCGCTACAAGATGGTCTATAACACGCACAATGGAAAAACTTGGGTCTTCCGCACCGCCACCAGTGCCGACGGTGTCCGTTGGCAGGCGGCGCCGGAGTTTGCGCTCAAGGAATTTCTTGAGACCGCGGGACTCTACAAGTTCAACGATACCTACTTTGTCCACGGTCAGCGCCTCGCCTTCAGCGAGGGCGGAAACCGCGGTGGCCGGCAGGGCCGTGGCGTTCTCTCGCCCGATTTCAACCAGTGGCTGCCCGGTGACACGCAAGGTTTCAACCTGCCGGAGCCGGCCGATCCCGCCGCCCGCGGTCAGACCAAACCTTACGACCAAGTCCACCTCGGTGTCGGTGCCGCGAGCTTCGGCAGCGTGTGCGTCGGCCTCTACGGAATCTGGCACAACGCGCCCGGCGACGAGAGTTCACAAAAAGTGTGGGGCTGGTTCGGCTACGGCAAAATCTCTTGTGATCTCGGTCTTGTCATCAGTAACGACGGCATGCGTTTCCGCGAGCCAGTGAAGGGCCACGTATTCATCTCGCGCTTCGACGCGCCGGCCACGCCGGTGCCGGGCAAGGACTATCCGACTATTCTCGCCCAGTCGGGCAACGGCATCCTCAACGTTGGTGACGAGACCCGCATCTATTTCGGCCGTTGGCGCAACGCCGACTACGGCCAGGGCTACCTCGGGGAGATCGCCCTTGCCACTCTCCCGCGTGATCGTTGGGGCGCGGTGGGCTTATTCCCCGCGGGGCCCCACGGCGGTGAAATACCGTCGCAGGGTTTCATTTGGTCCGCCCCCGTGCGTTTGCCGGATAGCGGTTGCACGATTCTTCTCAACGCCGACCATGCCAGCTTAATGGACATCGAGATTTCCGATGACCGTTTTGGCCTTCTCCCGACTTATGCCGGCGCCCAGGCGGGTCGCGTGACAGTCTCTGGGGGGCTTGATTGCCCCGTGGCTTGGTCCGCCGACCTCGCCGCTCTCGCTGGCCGCACCGTGCGCTTCAAAATCAACTTGCGCCGCGGCGCCGACGGTTCGGATCCGCGCCTTTTTGCCGTCACGCTGCAGGCCAACTGAACCTGCCACCGCCATCATCTATTAGCAAAATTACAATTTTTATCCAAAATGAGACGACCCATTTGCAGATTTATCCCATTGATAATTGCCGGTAGTCTTTACGCCACTGCTCAGCCCAATCTTGCCGAATCCGAGCTGGCCTTCGACGCTGCTTTGTTGCGCCTCGGAGAACATCAGCTTTTCCTTGATGATTACATTCTCGGTGACCTCAACGGCGTGAGAAGGATGATTCATCAGCCCCGCAAGTACGGGACCGACCCCATCCTGCGCGCTGACCTTCCAACTGACGGCAAAACGATCCAGACGCGTAATGCCCCGTCCTGGGACGAGCAGGAGCAGGTGTGGAAACTTTGGTACTTCCGGTTTGGCCACGACGGCAATGGCGCGGGTGCACCCGGCTACGCTCGCTCAAAGGACGGCATCAATTGGACAAAACCCGTGCTGGGTCTCGTCGAAAGTTTAGGCAATCGGAACAACAACCTCGCCACGGTGAAGGACGAGCCCGAGGCGTTTATCCAACATGTGATCATCGATCCGAATGCACCGCCGGCGCGCCGGTATAAAGGGTTGACCGGAACAAGGGGTAATCGGCCTGGGCGTGAGCCTATCGTGTCCGCCGACGGCTTAACCTTCACGCGGCTGCCAGTTGCGCCGATCCCAAGCGAAGACGAGTCGCACTTGAATTGGGATGAGCGGAAGCAGCAATATATTCTCACGGTTAAGCATAAAGGTCCTTTCGGCCGATCCGTTTATCTGAGCCTGAGTAAGGATTTTGAAAATTGGTCTAAGCCGGAGCTAATTTACCACGCCGACGCTCAAGATCAGGTGCTGGGGGCCCAATATATGCGTGAAGTCGCGGCGAATCCTCGGATGTGGCGGCCGACGATTAACCAGCCGGAGGAGTACAACGTTGAGATCTATAACATGGCAGTGTTTCCCTATGAAGGGCTCTACATAGGCCTGCCCAATTATTTTGAATCCAGCGGGCGAATTCCGCTGCCCCGCGGCAACCAAGACGGCATCAATTCTCCGAAGCTCGCCAGTAGCCGGGACCTTCGGGCCTGGAACCGCGTGGGCGATCGGGCCCATTTCATCCCCGTCTCCGAAATGGGACCGGGCGTTGGGGACACCGGCCAAATCATGGCCACCTCTCATCCCATTCGGATGGGTGATGAGCTCTGGTTTTACTATTCTGGCATCGATGTGCGGTATCGACCCAATCTGCAGCAAGCGTCCGAAAGATATCACGGAGGAATCTATTTAGCTAAGCTGCGGGTCGACGGTTTTGTTTCAATGCACGCGGGAGTCGAGGGTGGGTTTCTTGATACGCGCCCAGTCGTGATCGCTGGGCAACATTTATACATTAATGCTGAAGCTGCTGGGGAGATCCGCGCTGAAATTACTTCCGCCGACGGCCGCACGGTCTTGCCTGGCTGGGGACTCGCGCAGTGTCAGCCATTGGTCGGTGACCATACGCGAGTAGAATTGCGCTGGGCAGATCGGCAACTGACTGAGCTGCAGGGCAAGTCGGTGCGGATCCGCTTTCATCTCAAGGATGCCCACCTTTATTCCTTCTGGCTAGAACCGTAAACAGCCAATTCTAAAAGCTTAGCCATGAACTGTCGAAAATTGCCGCCTATTTTTTCCCTAGTCGTTATTTCCCTCTCGCTTCGATTTGAAGCGGTGCAAGCTCTGGCTAGTCCTGCAGGGCCAGGGCTGCACTATATTGGTTCTGCACGGCAATTTTTCTTTGATGAAGACATTGTGGAGACACTAGAGCGCAGCGCCCGTCGCCTGAACGTCGCAGAGAAGGTGACGCCAAATCCAGTATTGCGGCGTGATCGACCCTGGGAAGGCCCCGACATGCGCCTTTCATGGGTTATTTTTGATCAGCGCTTGGGAAGATTTCGGATGCGGTATTCTTCGGGGGTGTTTCGAACAGGCGGGCGTGATGAAAAAGGGAAAGTAATTGTATTGGGGGAGGGCGATGCTACGGCCACTCAGCGCATAATTTG
>JBEENF010000317.1:0-4986 GCA_041192325.1 Verrucomicrobiota bacterium | reverse complement strand
CCGCGCCGAGCACGCGAGTTGATTGCGGACTTCGAGATTCGATTCGCGCCGGGCCAGCTGGGTGATCGCGGTGGCCAGCGCCGGCGAGACTTGGTTTTCGTCGGCCAGCAGCCGCACGGTCCATAGCCGGACAAACGGGTCCGCATGGGCGAGCGTTTTCAAAGCCGCGTACTCCGTGAGTCCGCCGCTCAAATGCAGGGCCCACAACGCTTCCAGCGCGGTCTGTCCGGTGGACTCCTCGATCAGTTTCGTCAGCAGGGGAATGGCGGCGCGGTCTTTGCGATCCCCGAAAATTCGCAAAGCGGCCTGACGATGCCACTTATTGGGATGCTGCAGGAAAGCGATCAGTTCGGACGTCGATGAGCGGCTCAAGTCGAAGGCCGCGGCGGGAGCCGCGCCCCGGGCGTTGAGCCGGTAGATCCGGCCATTCGTCCGATCGATGCGGTTATCCTGGTTGTAAAGGTGATTCACCTCACGGTCGTACCAATCGCAGACATACACGCCGCCGTCGGGGCCTGCCTTGATGTCCACCGGCCGGAACCAGCGATCGTCGCTGGTCACGACATGGCCGAGGTCGACCGTTTTGTACGACGATTGGTCCGGCGCGATTTCGCTTTCGACAATGCGCCCCTGGAGGGGCTCGGCACCGAGCAACTTGCCCGTGTAGCGCGCGGGCAGGGCAGCGCCCTCGTAGAGGATAAAGTTGTGGGTGAAGCGCGCCACCGCGTGGTGCTTCATTGGCGGAAAATACCCGAAGGCGTAGGGATTCGACAGGGGGCCGTGTTTATCGAATCCCTTCTGCAGATAGGCGCCCTGCTGATACTGGAAACCGCGGGTATTCGCGCCGTTGTGCCCCGAAAAGATCCGGCCCTTGGCATCGATCTCGACTCCGAAGGCATTGCCGCCGCCCTCGGAAAAAATCTCGAAGCGTTTTGTTTCCGGATGGTACCGCCAGATGTGTTGCCCTTGGGAATGCGAGATCGGCTCCCGATCAATGCCCGGCCGACTAATATGCGCGCTCACCGTGCTGCCTTGGGCCGCGTAGAGCCAGCCATCGGGCCCCCAGCGCAGGCTGTTGGTCACCGAGTGCGTATCCTCGAGTCCGAACCCGGCCAGATGCACCACGGGATCACCATCTGGAATGTCGTCATTGTTGGCATCGGGATAAAAGAGGAGATACGGCGGATTTAACACCCACACGCCACCGCGGCCGCGCTCCACGGCCGTGACGATGCTGAGGCCATCCACGAAAGTTTTATGCCGGTCGTACACGCCGTCGTGGCGACTGCTTTCGTGAATCGTGATTTTGTCGCGGCCACGAAAATGATGCGGCGGCGGCGGCGGCGTCTTGTCGTAGACGGCGCGCCAGAAATCATCGTGGCTCACCGCCCTCAAGCCGGCGGGCTCGGGGTACTGGCGATATTGGACGACCCACATCCGGCCGCGCTCGTCGAAATTGAGGAATACGGGCTGCTCCACCACGGGTTCGGCGAGCAGGGAGGTGATCTCCAGATCCGGAGAAATCTGAAACAACTTTATGGATTCCGCCGGAGTCAGCGGTTTCGAATCCGCGGGCGCCGCCACCGCCGTTACGACCGAAGTTCGCTTGTCGGCGAGAATTTTTTCGACCGAGGAAGCATCCGCGGCGCGCGCGGCTGCCACCGCAGCGATCGCGAGGAGGAGCGATCGCGTCGGCCAGATGGGATGCGCAAAGGAAATCATCGCGGGCGCAAGCGGCGGCAGCGGGGGGTCACAGTCCCGTGACGCCCCAGCCCTTCCGGTACTCCCGCCGGATGAATGCGTTCGCCTGTTTGACGTTGTCGAAACGAAGCTTGGCGCTGTTCCAATCGAGCTTGGTGTGGGGAAAGCGGACCGCCACGCTGCCGAGCAGTACGGATTCCGTCAGCGGACCCGAGTAGTCGAAGTTCGTGGAAGGGACTCCGCCCGAACGACAGGCTTCCGCCCATTGCGTCCAATGATGAGCCTCTTTGACCTCGGGCATCGGGAAGTCCTTGAAGGTCGCCAACGGAAACAGTTTCGGCGTGGCCACATGCGGCACGTGCAAGGTTCCCTTGGTGCCAATGATAATCGAACCCTGATCCATGGGGTTATCCTGGCGCTTTTTCTTCGGATCGGCGGAGACCGCCGACCTGGGCGAAGCGACGAGCTCGAGGATATGGGCCGGCGGCCGCTGATCGCCATCGTACCAGGTAACGTTTACCGTCTTGCCCTCGGTGTATCGCGTGCCGGGGAACACGTAACGAATGTTGGCATCGACCGACCAATTCCATTGGTCGGGGGCCGGGCCTTCGGACTGCAGTGAAAGGGGCGCGGTGAGCGCCAGCGCCTCGAATACCGGGTCGAAAATGTGGCAGCCCATGTCGCCAAAGGTGCCGGTACCGAAATCGAGCCGCTTGCGCCATTCGCCGGGGTGATAGTAGCGATCGCCGACGAAGGGCCGGCTGGCGTTACCGCCGAGCCAAAGGTTCCAGTTGAAACCCTCCGGCACGGCATCCTGCCGCGCCGGGGGTGCGCCTTTGTCCCCCCACTTTTTGTTACTCCACGTGTGTACTTCCTTCACCTTCCCGATGGCGCCGCTCTGCACCAGTGCGACTGCCTGCCGGTACACCTTTTGGGAGTGAATCTGAATGCCCATCTGCGTCACCAGGCGTTTCTCGCGGGCGAACTGAGTCAGGACGCGCGTTTCGTGCAGATCGTGCGTCAGCGGTTTTTGACAATAGACGTGCTTGCCGAGCTGCATCGCAGACAACGCGATGGGGGCGTGCAGGTGGTCGGGCGTCGAGACGTTCACCGAGTCCAGGTTCTTGCCTTCCTTGTCGAGCAGCTCCCGCCAATCCTGATACACCTTCACGTCGGGGTACCATTCCTTCACGTTCTTGATCCGGTTGAGATCGACTTCCGCGACGGCGACGAGCTTGACGAAAGGATTGCTGCAAATTGCCTGGATGTCAGCCCACGCCATTCCGGCCGAACCAAAACTCGCGTGGCGCAGGACGCCGCTCGCGGGGGCGGAACGCAGGTGACGCGTGATAAACGGGGCCGCCAGTCCGGCGGCGCCAACAGTTTTGAGGAAAGCGCGGCGATTGATCGCTGAGGGAGGGTTCATGGAAAACGAGTTGGAGGCCTGAAGCCAAAGGGTTTTCAGAATCGGAACGAGATCGGGAACGCTTACTCATGTTCGCTCGGTCTGATGATGGCAATAACGGTGGTGAGAGACCCCGCACTTTTGTTGGCCGCCTCGCGGTTGCTTGCGTTTCCCGCCGGGCGGGATTGGTATGCCCTTGGAGATTGATACCTCAGCCGGATATTTCTGGCATGCCCCACTCACGCCTCCGTCGCGCCAACAACCCTAACTGAATCCGCAAGATGAAAACCATACCCACCCGTCGTGATTTTCTCGGCGCCACCGCCCTCGCGGGCGCGGGCTTGAGCCTTGGTCTTGGTCAAACGGTTGCTGCCGCCACGGCGGAAAAAACCGGCAAGACCGGACGCGCGGCGATCCCGAGCTGGCCGGTATTTGATGAGCGGGAGGACCGTGCGTTGCTTGACGTACTGCACAGTGGAGCGTGGGGCCGGGGGGGCCGCGGCCGCAAGGTGGCCGACTTTGAGGTGGCCTACGCGCAACTCACCGGGGCCAAACACTGCGTTGCCACCGCCTCGGGCACGACGTCGCTGTTGACGGCGTTGGGCGCCTACGGGGTCGGGCCGGGCGACGAGGTGATTCTGCCGGTCTACACCTTTGTGGCGACGTTCAATGTCATCACCGCCAATTACGCGCTGCCGGTGTTCGTGGACAGCGACCCGGATTCCTTTCAAGTCGACGCGCGCAAAATCGCGGCGGCGATCACGCCGAGCACGCGGATGCTTTTGCCGGTACATATTGCCGGGTCGCCGGCGGACATGGATACCATCGGACGCCTTGGACGGGAGCGGAAGATCGCGGTGATTGAGGACGCGAGTCAGGCGTGGGTCGCGCAATGGCGCGGTCGCGGGGTGGGCAACACGGGCCTCGCCGGCTGTTTCAGTTTCCAATCCAGCAAAAATCTCACGAGCGGCGAGGGCGGGGCGATCGTAACGAACGACGAGGAATTTGCGGACAAATGTTTCAATTTCCAAGGCCAGGGCGCCGGCCGGGCGCGGGCCACCCACGGGCGGGCGGCCAACTATCGGATGAATGAGTTCGCCGGCGGCTTGCTGCTGGCGCAAATGACCCGGTTGGAAGCGCAGTCCAGAATTCGGGACGACAACGCCGCGCATCTGGCGAAGCTGCTCGGGGAAATTCCCGGCATCAAGCCGGCGACCCTGCACGATGGCTGCACGCGGAGTGCGCATCATCTTTTCATGTTTCGGTACTCGAAGGAGCGCTTCAGCAATCTGCCGCGCGCGAAGTTCCTCCAGGCGCTGAGCGCGAAAGGCATTCCGGCGTCCGGCGGCTATACTCCGCTGAACGCGAGCCCTCACGTGCGCGCCCTGGCGACGAATCCTTATTACCAGAAAATCTACGGCAAGGCCGCGATGGCGAAGTGGGAGGAGCGCAATCAGTGTCCGGTCAACGACCAGTTGTGCGCGGAAGCGGTCTGGTTCACTCAGCCGACCCTCCTCACCACCCGCGCCTTCATGGAGCAGATCGCCGATACCATTCGCGACATTCAGAAGCGCTCCTCGGATCTCGCCAAGACCTGAGCAACCGTCCTCGCAAGTCGCCGTAACGATCTGCGCTACGGCCACAGCGCGAATTGCGCGCCATTCACCACCGACTGGCGATCCCTACTGTTCCGCACCTGCGCAATGGCGGCGGTCACTCGTGGTTGGGCGGCAACGGCTCCCTGTCCGTTGCCGACCGCCGTTTCCCTCAGACTTAAGGCGCAATCGTGATCTGCACGTTCACGCCGTCCTGCTGAAAAGTCGCCCGGTTGGTTTGGGCCGCGAAGAGCTTGCCATGGGAATCGCCCCCGGCCGTCAGGC
>JBEENF010000316.1:0-4992 GCA_041192325.1 Verrucomicrobiota bacterium | reverse complement strand
ATTGCTCGAGAGTGTTCGCGAGTGCGGGAACACGAGGGTCGTCCATTAGTCGCGCGGCCGCCAGAACCATGGCCGCGGGACCAATCTTTTCCGCGTCCACCAAGTCCCGCCCGTAGGAGCCCAGCGATGGAGTACGTGCGCCAGCTGCACGGAGCAGCGCCGGACTGACCGAGGTCAAATTTACCGGCAACAGCCAGGCTCCAGCTGCAACCACAAAGCCCAGCAGGACGGTGACGGGAGCGGTAAAGGCGGAAAGTGCGCCTCGAAACGGGACCGGTTCGCTCATTCCAAATGAAGTATTTATTTGCTGCGGGATAGCGCAAACCCACCCTGCTTTTTACAACCGACCAATGTCCCTAAGAATTGTTCACTTTAACGAACCGGTTTTACGCCGGAAGGGCGTAAAAATTGCCACGTTCGATTCTGCGCTGCGCCACTTGGCCGCCGAGATGATTGAAACCATGCATGAAGCCGCCGGGATCGGGCTGGCTGCGCAGCAAATTGGCCACGCCCTTCAGCTTTGCGTCGTGGATTTGCGCGACGCGGATGCCACCTTCGAGTGGCAGCTTGATGGCGGCCGCCCTCCCCTCGATTTGTTTATGCCGCTGATTATGGTGAACCCGAACGTCACCATCACGAAAGGGTCGCCAGAAACAGTATACGAAGAAGGATGCCTCTCCTTTCCCAACATACGCGGCGACATCACCCGTCCGGACGAGATTTCAGTCAAGTTTCAGGACGAGTCGGGTGTGCCGCACAACCTCTCGTGCAATGGTTTGTTTGCCCGCTGCATTCAACACGAAGCCGATCATCTCAATGGCGTGCTCTTCATCGACCGGATGGAAAAGCCGGTGCGGGTGGAGATCGACGAAGCGGTCAAAGCGCTCGCCAAGCAAACCCGCGCCGCCTTGAAGAACTCCTGACGCCGCGGCCCAGCGCCAGCGCAGTAATAGGATGCGACGCTTTAATTCCACTGCCAATTTTACATGAACCATCAGAAATCGGACGGCATGAACTACGCACCGCAGGGCCGCCCCAGCCCCGTGGTCAAGGCGGGCGAGTTTATCTTCGCCGCCGCGCACCTCGACCACGGTCACATCTATGGCCAGTGCAATGGGCTGCTGGAAGCCGGAGCGCAGCTCAAATGGGTCCATGATCCGGACGAAAAGAAGGTAGCGGCCTTTTGCGCCAAATATCCGCAAGCGCGGGTTGCCCCGTCGCTCGAAGCGATCCTGGCCGATCCCGAGGTGAAACTCGTTGCGTCGGCCGCCGTGCCCTCCGATCGCGGCCCCCTTGGGGTTAAAGTGATGGAAGCAGGCAAGGACTACTTTACTGACAAGACACCTTTCACGAGCCTTGCGCAGCTGGACGCCGCCAAGGCCGCCGTGGCTCGCACCGGGCGAAAATACATGGTGTATTATTCCGAACGGCTGCACGTGGAGTCCGCGATGTATGCCACCGATCTGGTCGCCGGCGGGGCGATTGGCAGAGTCATTCAAGTCCTTGGCCTTGGGCCTCACCGCCTGAGCAAGGCGGGCCGGCCCGCCTGGTTTTTCGAAAAAGCGAAATACGGTGGCATCCTCTGCGATATCGGCAGCCATCAATTTGAGCAGTTCCTCACCTACACCGGCGCGACTGATGCGACAGTAACACAAGCCGCCGTGGGAAACTTTGCGAATCCGGACAAACCGGAGTTCGAAGATTTCGGCGAAGCTTCCTTGCTCGGCGACAACGGCGCGTCCAACTACATCCGGGTTGACTGGTTCACGCCCAACGGGCTGAGCACTTGGGGCGACGGTCGCACCATGATCCTGGGCACCACGGGGTACATTGAGCTCCGCAAATACGTGGACGTAGCACGCGACAAGGCGGGCGACAACGTATTCATTGTCGATCAGGCGGGCGAGCGATTCATCAATGTGGCCGGCAAGGTGGGCTTTCGCTTTTTCGGCCAGCTAATTCTCGATTGCCTCAACGGTAGCGAAAAAGCCATGACTCAGGCCCACGTCTTCAAAGCGGCCGAACTCTGCCTGCGCGCCCAGTTGGCAGCGCGTAAGATCGCCTGAGGCGCCATCGCTTACGCCCGCACCATGCCTTCCATAGCCACCCGCACCGGGGACGACGGCAGTACTAGCCTGCTGTATGGGCAACGCGTCGCCAAAAATCACCCGCAGATCGAAGCGGTGGGCGCATTTGACGAACTGAATGTGGCGATCGGAGTCATTAAGCCGCACCTAATGGGCGGCGCCCGGGACGCCGACCTGCGCAATCTGCTCACGACCTTGCAAAAGAACCTGGTCGCACTGATGGGCGAACTAGCCTGCGCCGAGTCCGACGTGTCGCGTTACGCCAACTCCACGTTTCCCCAGGTCGCTGAACGCGATGTACTTCGACTTGACGAAATGATCGCGGCTTTGGAGTCGCGTGGCTTGAGGTTCGACGGGTGGGCGACGCCCGGCGAGAACGCGCGCGCCGCCGCCTTTGACGTCGCCCGGACCGTCGCCCGTCGTGCAGAACGCCGGCTCACCAGCCTGCCTGCCCAAGGCCGGAGCGTAAGACCGGAACTGCGGCAATTTGTAAACCGACTGTCTGATTTGCTCTGGCTGCTCGCGCGCGAGGCCGAACAACGCCCGAGCTGAGCGCGTTCTGGCAGCGCCACTTCGACGTGATGCGCGGGGGACTTGTCACGGGGGGCGATTGACGCCAAGGTCAGGTCCATGCCTCTTGCCATTGTTCTCATCGTGCTGGCCGCCGGATGGCGTATCGCCGCACTGCACGCGCCGGCCCTGGTGAATTTCGCGCCACTCATGGCGCTGACGTTCTGCGGCGCCGTTTACTTTCGGGACAAGCGCATGTGGGTGGTCCCCTTCGTGGCGCTTTCCTTATCGGACCTGTATCTGGATAACCATTACGCGTCCGCTTACGGCGAGGAATGGACTTGGCCGAGCATGGCAGTCCGTCTCTTGTGTTTCGCGCTGGCACTTGTAATCGGCGCGGCGGTGGCGCAGCGCAAGAGCTGGCTCAATCTGCTAAGCGGCGCGATTGGCGGCGCGGTATTTTTTTATCTGGCGACCAACACCGACGCCTGGTTCCGCGATCCCGTGTACGTAAAAAGCATGGCCGGGTGGTGGCAGGCCATGACCGTGGGACGTCCGGAGTTTCCCCCCACGCTTTATTTTTTCCGAAATTCACTGGCCAGTGATGTCGTGTTTACCGGCGTCTTCGCGTTCGCAATGGAATTTGCAGCGAAACGATCGGGGAACATGAGTCTGCTAGGAAGACGCGTCGAAGCCTGAGTGCCCGTCGGCGGGCGTGGCGCACCTGCGCTGGCGCGCGCTAGACGCCCTTTAAGATTGATCTGCAAACGCGTCGGCTCTCAAAGCCCCTGCACAGGTCATACCCGCCCGCACGTCGTCGGAGGCCAGCACGAAAAGGCAGAAACGACAGGGCTGGAACGGGGAAAACAGGCTTCAGTTATGCTCTTCGACGGCGAAACGACGAGTCTCCATCCTCGCGCTAGGTTCGGCCATGCCCCCACCGCCCGAACCTACCTCCGTGCCCGGTGAACGGCCGCGATTGCCGCACGACGAGGTGGAGACCAACGCTTCCAAAAAAAACTTCCCCCAATCCCCCGGGAAGACAGCATTAGTCTTCGAAACGGAAAACCATCTCATCCGGCCTCGCGTAGTTCAGTTTGCGCAGCATGCGCGCGACGTAGGCCGGATCCGTTTTCAAGCGTTCGAGAATGCGATTTTGCTCTGCGAGGCGCGCGCGTTCATCCGCGAGTTGCCGGCGGATGTTCGCTTCCGACTGCTTGAGAAGATTGTATTCCGCGCGCATCTCCAGGAAGAAGGCGCCGGCCCACACGGTCAAACCGAGTAGGGACAGGGAATAAAGCTGAATAAATAACCGTCGGCGGTTCACAAAAAAAGCTGCGGGAAGCGAGTGCCATCTCGCAACCAATGGACGCAATCGAGCGCCGGCAGAGTGGCAGGGGTCGGTCGTTGCATGGTTGCGATCAACAGACTCGTCGCAGCTGGAGTAAAGGAGATTTCCAGGGGGAGCGCCGCACCACGCGGAGTGGAATTTGGCGTGCCTTTGTTTTGGGTGAAAGCCAGCTTTCCAGTCTAAATGTATCAGAGCTTCTACGGGTTTCGCGAAATGCCGTTCAACATTACGCCCGACCCGCGCTTCCTTTATTTGAGCCCGACCCACCAGGATGCGCTGCAACATTTAAAATACGGGGTCACGGAACGAAAGGGATTTATCGTGCTGGTCGGCGAGGTCGGCTGCGGCAAGACCACGCTGTGCCGACGATTTCTAAATGATCTGGATCCCGCCCGCTACGACACGGCTTTGATTCTCAATCCCCGGGTAACGGAGACCCAAATGTTGAAGGCGATCCTCACGGAATTGGGGGAGACCAAATTAAGCCGCAGCCAGAACGATCTGGTCGCCCAAGTAAACCGCGTGCTCCTGGAACGCATCGCCCTGGGCCGCGACATCGTCCTCATCATCGACGAGGCGCAGAATCTGAAATTCGAGGTCTTGGAGCAAATTCGGCTGCTTTCAAATCTGGAAACGGACAAGCAGAAGCTGCTGCAAATCGTGCTAATGGGGCAGCCGGAGCTGAAGGAGGTGCTCGCGCGTGACGAACTTCGGCAACTGCGACAACGCATTCTGGTGCACTATGAGCTTCACCCCTTGTCGGCCGTCGACATGGCTCACTACATTCAACACCGGTTGTCACGCGCCGGAGGGGATGGCCGGCCGGGCTTCACCCGCTGGGCCTTGCGCGCCATCTATCGCCGCAGCCGAGGAATTCCCCGCGTCGTTAACAATCTTTGCGACAAGGCCATGCTCGCCGCTTTTATTCGCGATTCGGACGAGGTAAATTATTGGGATGCCCGTCGGGCATGCAAAGACATGGCGAACTTGACCGACTGACGGAGTTCGATCCCCTAGCCGACAATCGCATGAGTTTGATTAACG
>JBEENF010000315.1:0-5036 GCA_041192325.1 Verrucomicrobiota bacterium | reverse complement strand
AACGCGTGGAGGCCTTCGGGGATATCGCGGCGCTCATGCGACTGCGGATTTTTACGGGACGCACGCATCAGATTCGCGTGCATATGAAGTCGCTCGGGCACCCGTTGCTCGGCGACCCGCTTTACGGTTGGAAGGAAGATCCCCGGCTTAAGGTGCAACCCGCGCGCGTCATGCTCCATGCGGAACACCTCGTGGTCGCGCACCCGATCAGCGGCAAGGAACTCGATCTGCGCGCGCCAGCGCCAGCGGACTTCAAGGCTCAGATTGCGCAATTGCGAAAACTCGCCGCGGCGGCGAAAAAAGCCAGGCGACTGATCGCGGCGCCCGTGAAGCGCGGCAAGACCACGCCGCCGCCGTTTCACGAGTACGAGTCGCGGAAATAAAGGCAGCGCCGCGCAGGCCCGGGGCCGTGCCCCGAATTGGCGCGTAGCTCAGCGGGACGTCGCCGCCAATGCCTCCGCCGCGATCCCATAGCGCAGGCTGTGCAGCGTATTCTGAAAGGCCGTGAGAGCGCCCATTTCGGCAATCGTGAGCAAGGTGGCGAGCGCGGCCGGGTAAACATCGGCGCGGGCGGCGGGCAGGCCCGGCACTTGCTGCCGTTCCGCGAGCGAAAGCGAGCCCAGCCAGGCCAGCAGATCGCGTAGCTGGGCCACGGTGACCACCGGGCTCGTCTGTTCAAAACGCAGGCCCGCCCGCTCGCCAAGAATCGCGCGAACGGTGGCCACCGTGCCGCCCGCGCCCACGGCGGCCGAGCCGGCCTTAAGGGAGAAGGCGAAACTGGCGCGGGAAAATTCGGCGCGGGTGTGCGCGGCGATCAGCGCGGCGGAATCGGGCGAAAACGGCGCAGCCGGATCCGCGACGAATTTCTCGGTGAGCCGCACGCACCCGAGTTGGAGGCTGAACGCTTGTGCAATTTGCCGCTCCTGAAAGGCCAGGCACTCGAGGCTGCCTCCGCCGAGATCGAAAAGGTAAAAACTACGCACCCCAAGCAGCGCGGGGTCGCCAGTGACACCGCGGCCGATGAAGGTCGCCTCCTCGTCGCCGGAGAGAATGCGAATGGTGTGTCCCGTGGCCACGCGCACGCGTTCACGGAACTCCGCGCCGTTCCGGGCATCGCGCACGGCGCTCGTGGCGACGAGCAAAATGCGCGCGGGAGCATGCACTGCCGCATCGGCCAGCAGCGTGCGGATGGCGTCCAGGCCGCGCATCATGCCGGCTTCGCTCAGTTCGGGCGCCGACTGGCTGATGCCGGCGCTGATACGCGCGTTGATCGTGCGCGAATGAAGGCCATGGACGCTACCGTCGGGTGCCGTGACTGCCACGAGTGATTTGATCGAGTTGCTGCCGATATCGATCACCGCTACACGCGGAGAAGAGCCAGAGAGTGAATTCATCGGTAGCTGAATCGGTGCGCCAATTTCAGCAGAGGCGCCTCGAAGAAGCGCCAGGACGGCGCGCCGAGTCCCACTGCGACGACGAGCGCCCGCGTGGCGATGGAGGCGCCGGTCGCGTCAAAATGCGTCACGGGTTGGTGGCGAAAAATTCCGTGCGGGCCGTAGAGTGCCGGGGAATGGAAAAGATAGAGCAGCAGTCGCGGCGAATCGAGATAGTCCAGGAGAATCCCGCCGATCAGGAGCCCGGACAGGAAAACGAACAAATCGACTCCGCAGAACGAGAGACAGAACACCCGCTTCAGCCCATCGTGCAGCATCGAGCCCTCGAGGGTGGGAGTCGCGACATGGCAATGCATCACGATCACCAGCAGAACCGCGAGGCCCCGCAGCCCAGCCCAGGCGGCGAATCGGGAGGGCGGGGTGCTTGCCGGCATAAATGCGCCCTATAACGCGTAGTCACCCGGCGCGATCAGCAGGACGAATTCGCCTCTCAAGCTGGTTTTCGCGAGCCGGGACCGCACCTCGGCGGCTGCGCCCACGAGAAAATTTTCGTGCAATTTGGTGACTTCCTTCGCCACGCAAATCACCCGCTGTTCGCCAAGCGTCGCGACGATCTCGTCCACCGCCTTGTCGATGCGGTGACAGCTTTCGTAAAGGGCGAGCGTGTATTCAAACGCGCGATGCTTCTCCAAAAAGGCGATGCGCGCAGCGCTTTTGGCGGGGAGGAACCCGACAAACAGAAAACCGTTCGAGGGGAGCCCACTGGCGCTGATCACCGCGATGAGCGCGCTGGGCCCGGGAACTGGCACCACGGGCAGGCCACGTCGCCGGCAGGCGCGCACCAGCCTGAAGCCGGGATCGCTCAGCGCCGGGGTTCCGGCGTCGCTCACGAGCGCGACCGATTGGCCGGCGGCAAGTTGCCCGGCGAGCCGCTCGGCCATTTCGACTTCGTTGTGCTCGTGATACGCGATGAGATCCTTCCGCAGACCGAGCCGGCTCAACAAACCGCCGGTGGTGCGGGTGTCTTCACAGGCCACCAGATCCACGGCGCCGAGAATCGCGCGGGCGCGTTCCGTAAGATCGGCCAGATTCCCGATGGGCGTGGCAACCACATAAAGGTGACCCGGCTGCGGCTTGAGCGAGGCGTTTTCCATGGACGCGGCCAACCATCCTTGGTCGTCCGTTTGGGTGTCCAGCAGAATGGGCACAAAAAAATCCGGCCGGAGCCGGATTTGAAAGCGACAGAGGCGAAGCCCCGAAGATCAGCGTCCGCTAGGGGCTGCCATACCGGGAACCTGACCTTCCCAACCAGCGGGCCGGCTCCACGGAATCGCGGTCTCTTTCTGGGATCTGGTGGAACACCCGCCCAGGAGCGCGCCAAACGCCAACAGCAACAGGGCATACACGGGGTTTTTTAGCTTGGTCATCGTGTTCGAAGTAATAGGACGGATTTTCGGTTCTGCAAGACCGCACGAAAGATCGGCTTGTTCGCTTCGGCAACGGCGACTTGGTCCGGCCTTTAGCGCAGGGAAGGGATATTGAAGGTCACGATGCGCCGTGCGCGGCAGACGCTTGCGCTTTCGGTAGTCCGCATTGGAGGGCGGCGTAAGTTCCATCTCGCGCCGCGGCTGTGGCACGAGAGACGAAGGCGGGTTTGGCGCGCGCGGGTGACGGTTGATCGGCGGTCGCAAGTGCGGGAACTACGTTGCTTTCCATCGGTGTTAATACGCGCCGATGTGGGCGGGAAGCCTGCGGTCTTGCAGATTCTGTGTCAGCCGAACGAGGGATGTGCGCTCAAACGACGAGCTGGTGTGCGCAGGTACGAACGCGTTGGAGGTGATTCGGTATGCTCAGCCAAGTTTGGACCGATCCATATCTTGGTCGGTGAATAGTGATTCGATCACCCGCCGCTGAAGCGATCGCGTGATCCCATCTGCTTTGAGAGTTTTGTGGTCCCGTTTGTGCCTGCAGCTCGCCAGGGTTGACGCTGTCAGGGCCGAAGCACGGCGAGATTTCCCTTTTGCAGCGACGTGCGAAGACTCGCAGGCAACACCTGCCCGATTGAAAAGTCGCTCCGGACGTCACTCAAGGCGACGGTTGCCACCGGCAGGCCGCCTTGGGAGACGTCGAGTTGCTGGCCGACCTTGGCGCCGCGCCGCGTGCCAAAATTGAGTACGACAAAAGAATTCGATGGGCCCACGGTGAGCACAGTGGCCCGAGTCACCCGGCTGGTGAACACCGCCGTGGACGCGCCGGCGACGTTCGGCGCGGCGACGCCGTTGCCAGCGACCGCGAGTTGGCGCTCAAGGTCCGCGATCGTGGCCTTGTACGCCGCGACGGCTTCAGGAGAGGTTTCGGCGGCGCGACGACTGGCGAGTTCGTTTCGCAGCGTTGCCAGTTCACCGGCCAGTGCGCGGGCGTTGAGCTCGTGCACCGAAAGAGCGTCCTTCGCCTGCAAAAGATCGCGATCAAGCTGCGTTGCGCGGGCCTCCACCGTCGCAAGTTTCGTCCGGGAGCCACTCAATTCCGTTTCCAAAAAACTGACCTTCACGGTCATCGCGCTGCTCTCGGCCTTGGCGGTCGTGAGCTCATCCGCGAGCTTCGCGCTCCGGCGGGTTTCATGATCGAGCAATTGACCCATGCGGGCGTTCGCCGTGTTGGCGCGATAATAGAGCGCGGCAAACAAACCTGCTCCGCCGAGCGCTATCGTGCAAAGGATCAACAGCGGGCGGCGAAGCATGGTGCCGCTGAGGGTGCGGGATTCATCCCCGCCTGCAAGCATCGGCACTTTCGTCCGACTCAGCCGGCACGATAGGTCGAGTCGAAGAGTGGCTTGCGAGCCCGTTTCTTTACTCCGCTGCCCCGGTTCGCCGCCAGCCGATCGAGAATCTTGAAGGCGAGCTCCGCTTGATCAGCCACGCCCGCCGCTTCCGCGAGTTTGGGCGCAGTAAAAGTCTGGTCTGGCGCCGCCCGCAGGGCCGCGAGCAGCTTTTGTTTCAGCGCGATCACGCTCCCCGCGGCTTTCTTGCCCGCCTCGACCCCGGGTTGATGATAGGCGTTGATGCCGACCAAGGAAGCGTAGAGCCCAACGACCCTTTCATACAGCGCGATCAGCATGCCGAGGGAACGCGGTGAAACGTCAGGCAGCGTTATTGTGATGGAGGGACGCTCCTTTTCGCTCAAGGCCTCCCGCGTGCCGAGCAGAAAGCCCTGCAGGTAGTCGCCGCTGGTGATGCCCGGTTCCACTTCGAGTGACGTTTTGGGCTCACGATCTTTTTTCACCTCGATGAAGGTGACGAAGAAATTGTTCACCCCTTCGCGCAGTTGCTGGATATAGGCATGTTGGTCGGTGGAGCCCTTGTTGCCAAAAACCGTGAGGCCCTGATTGACGACGCGGCCCTGTAAATCGAATTCCTTGCCGATCGATTCCATCACGAGCTGTTGCAGGTAACGGGAGAAAAGCAGCAGCCGGTCTTTGTAAGGCAGCACGACCATGTCCTTCGCGCCACGTCCATCGGTTACGTGATACCACATCAGCGCCAGCAGCGCGGCGGGGTTCTGGGCGGTCACGGGATAGCGCGTTACGTCGTCCATCGCCGCGGCGCCGTCGAGCATCGCCTGTATGTCGACGCCTTGCAGCGC
>JBEENF010000314.1:0-5051 GCA_041192325.1 Verrucomicrobiota bacterium | reverse complement strand
CCCGGTGTTGTCATCCGCGGTGCCCAAAATTCCATCCGGCCCGGTGTAGTTGTAACGATGCGGATCGCGCCAGAGATGCCGCTTTTGCTGTTGCGCAGTAAATCCAGTCTTGAAGTAAGTCGGCAACGAAAGCGGCAAGTCCTTTTTGAAGTCGAATTTACCCGCCAGGACTTTGTCGTAGCCGCGCTGGTCCGTCTGCGTCAGCAAGAGGGCGCGGTAGTTGTTCAAATCGTAAAGATTGGGTCCTTCCGTCTGCGTGATCACGGGGTAATATTGATGCTGCGTGCGATCCACAATGTAGCCAACGCCGCCCATCTGGTAGGTCACCACACCCTTGGGGCGGGAAACGTATTTCGACCGGGTTTGGGCCGGATCGTAATACGTGGCCGAGTCGGAATAACTCAGACTGTAGTTAATCGTCATGCCATCGAGGCGGTGCTTGACGGAGGGGGAGAACAGATAGGTCCGGCCTGACTTGTCGGTGGCGCCGACCGAGCCGCTGCTCAAAGAGAGGGTGGGGTGGGCGTAGACACGTGTCAGCTGGCTCGTGTAATTTGGATTGATATATCCGCCGCCGGTGCGGTTGCCGTTGACATCCACCGTCGCGAGCAACTGTGGAGTAGCCGCCGTGGCCACGCCGACGGTGCTGAGGGTGTGGGTGCGGGAGTCGGAATCCTCATGAAAGTAATTCCACGACGTGTTGAATGACACGGTCGTTTCGTCGCTCCAGCGGTAGTCCAGCTTTACGCCGGCCGCGACGCGGGTGCGGGTGTTGCTGAGCATGCGCCGGCCGGTGCTGTAGTTAAAGGCCGGGCCCGCTGCCGCTTTGCGTTCGTAGGAGTTGTTGATGTTCGCATTTCCCTGCGGCGCGCTGTGCAGCAGGCCGGTGACCGTGATGCCGATGTTCCGCTTTTCCCCGAGCACATCCTGGTAGGAAAAATTGAAGGAAGGACCATAGCCCTTGATGGGTTGCTTCCATTTGTCCGTGTCGCCCTGCCAGCCGGTTTGCGTGGCAAAACCCGCGCCGAACGTAAAGACCCGGCCGCCTGACCGGTCGAAGGCGCTCTTCGTGACCAGATTCACGCTGCCGCCAATGGAAGCTCCATCCATGTCTGGTGTTGGAGCCTTTGTCACTTCGATTGTCTCGATGTTGCCGAGGGAAGCCTGCTCGAATTCAAACTGTCGTCCCGTGCCCGCCGATTGGGCGCTGGCCACCTGCTGGCCATCCATCGTTACTGAGTTCAGCGCCGAGCTGACGCCCCGAATGCTGACCTGGCGCACTTCCGGGCCGTTGTAATCACCGGTCAGTCCGGCCATGTGCTGCAACAGGTCGCCGATGTTGCCATCCGCCACGTTTCCGAACGTGTCGGAGGAAACCACCGCTTTCACATTCGGTGCAATGCGCTGCAAGGTTTCGGCCTTGGCCGTGCCTTCGCGCTGGCCGGCCACGGTGAACTTTTCCAATTTATAGATCTCTGCCGTCAGTTCGACATCACGCGTCACCATCTGGCCCGATTTAGCCGTGACCGGAACGTTCTGTGGGTCCAGCCCGGCGAAAGTCACCACCAAGACCACCGGCCCGGCGGGCAGTTCGTTCAATTGATAGCGGCCTTCACGGTCCGTGATCGCGGTCCGGTTCGTGCCGCCAATGGCGACCGTGGCGCCTTCGAGATAGGAGCGTGTGGCGCTATTGCTCACGCGTCCGGAGATGGCGCCGCGGTCGGCGGCCTGACCGTGGGCCAGGAAGGGTAAGAGGCAGGCGAGAAGGAAGGTCCATCCTCGGCGCACAATTAGTTGCGAGATCATTTTGGTAGTGGGTGTTTGGTGCGGAAGGTGCTGAAATGCCCACGGATTTAACTGAAAACCCAAGTGCAGATGACCGTAGCTACGGTGCCCGCGGCAATTCCTGTCAACGTGTAAACGGCAGCTTTGGTTCATTGCTCTTCGTTCTGGACGTATATCCGCGCCCGCGGCCTTTCCGTCTTCAGGAACCCGGCGGGACGGCGTCGCGGTGCCGGCGGAGTTGACTCTGCCCGGTCCGTTCAGAACCGTCTTATGTACCTTAACTTATGTGTACCCGAATCCGCCCCTGGCCTCTCGTCCTCCTCGTCGCCGCCCTCTGCGGCCCAATCGCCCCGGTCCGCGCCGCGGACGCTCCCGTGTATGAACTGCGCACCTACACGACGTTGCCCGGGCGCATGGAGGCGTTGCTCGCCCGCTTCCGCGATCACACCTGCCAGCTCTTCGAGAAGCATGGCATGGTGAACCTCGGATATTGGACGCCGCTCGACGCGAAGGACGGGGCCGGAGACAAACTCATCTATCTGCTTGAGCACAAGAACCGCGAGGCGGCGGTGGCTTCATGGAAGGCTTTTGGCGCCGATCCCGCTTGGCAGACCGCTCGCAAGGCGAGCGAAGCGAACGGGAAGATTGTCGCGAAGGCGGAATCGGTTTTCTTGGCTGCCACGGATTTTTCTCCTCCCCGGGCGAAGGTCCCTGCGCCGCGCACGGGCCCGCGCGTTTTTGAAATGCGGACCTACACGGCCGCGGAAGGGCGACTCGCAGACCTCGATGCTCGTTTCCGCAATCACACCCGCGCGTTGTTTGAGAAGCACGGGATGACCAACGTGATTTACCTGCACCCCATCGATGCGGACAAGGGTGGGGGGCGGACCTTGGTGTATCTGCTGGCGTATCCCCAGCGCGAGGCGGCCACCCAAGGATGGTCCGCCTTTCGGGCCGACCCCGCGTGGACGAAGGCAAAGGCCGAGTCGGAGAAAAATGGCGTCCTCACTTCCAAGGTGGAGTCGATTTATTTGGCTCCCACGGATTTCTCCGCGCTCAAATAAGCCGATCCGAGCGGCGGCCCGTGCGGGCCGCCGCATCGGCTGATCTTCCAATCCAATCGGAGCCGATCTTTAACGGGCGAGCTGGCGGATGCGCAACGCCGCGCGGATGCCCTTTCGCGGGATGACGCACCGCGTGACGCAGCAGCCATTTGCGTTCCGGCCAGCGCACTCACGCGAAACGCGCGGACGTTGAATTCCGGGTGGACGAGCGCGAGGTTGTGGCCGAGGCAGTCGATGGCGGCGACGTCGAGCAGCGCGGTCAACGTGCTGCCTTTTGCGATGGCGCGGGGAGCCGGCGGCAGGCGAAGCCCCGAAATTGGGGCGGCGCCGAGGGAGGCTAAGCGCGCGCGTGGACGCGAGCTAACCCCTGAATGCGCAGGGCTGGAATGGGCGCCCTTTTTTGTGGCAGCCGCCATGGCGGGCGGAAGGAACCCTGCGGATTATTTTCTGGCGGTAAGCAACGCCGCCAGGGCTGCTTCGTCCACGTCACCCTTTACGGCATGCAAATGGTGGAGCACTCCCATGCGGTCGTCGGGACTGGCGGTGGAAATGTCGAGCATCCAATCCTGCGTTTTGTCCTCGGCGACGATGACCTCGTCGGCCCAAGCGATCACTTCAGCGGCGGTGACGAAGCCTTCGGTGAGGCCACGGATGTAGTATTCAGCGAGGGTGCGAAGGTTGGGCGTGGACGACATGAGCGGCTTGATGTGACGAGGCGCGCAAAATGTGCAAGGCGAAGCCATCAACCCACGATAGGAGTTCGCCGTTGCCGCTCAATGTGCGGCTTGGCCCGGACGCTTTCGCCCACGCTAAAGCCCTGTTCCCCGAAATCCGCGCGCCCCGCCCTCTCCCCTCTTTCGGTGAGCGCGTTTTGCAAAGATTGTTTGGATGCTTCCCGCCCATCCTGTGGACGCAACGCACTCGATATTGTGTACGGAAACGCGAGGGATGACGACTGATGCCGAATCGAAATAATACCCCCGCGGCATTTTCACATGCCTTGTCGTGCTTCAGATTTTCGAACACGCATGATGGGGCTGCACCTACTGTGCCCCCGGGGTGTTTTCCCCCGGCTTTCATGGGACGACCCCATGTCTCCAAATGCGTCGGCCTGCGATCCTTCGATTCGTAGTTCTGGCGCATGCACCCTCATTGGCCTGAGGCAGTCGCACGCGTCTTTCCGACAAATTTCAAATTTCCTGTGATGCCTGCCTCCGCCGTCCTCAGCAGTCTGCAACGTCCTTTGCTCGTCAAAGCCATCGCCTACCAGGCCCCCAGCCGGGAGGACATGGCTGACGCAATTCGCGTGACGACGGAAAAGCTGGCGCGGGTGCTTCAGGCCCGATTCATCCGCTTCCACATCGACGAGGGGCCGCGCATTTGGATGCTGCCGGCGTACTTTTCCCCGGAGTTGGGGCAGGCCAATCCGCTGAATCAGAAATGGATGCGCGGCGCGGCGACGGAGCAGTTTCGCACCGAAACAGGCGGGGCGGGGGGACTGATCGATCGTGTGATCGAAACCGGAATTCCGGTGGTCCGTCGCGGACGGGATCTCATCAGCGGTGGTGGGGTGGAACCCATCGGCTTTGGGGTGACCTCGATCCTGATCGTGCCGTTGAGGTCCACGATCATCCTCGGCGCCATTGAGGTGATGAACAAGGAAACGGTTGGCGACATTGATGCCGGTTTCACCGACGCCGATCTCGAACTGCTGCAGGAAGTGGCGGAATATGCGTGCGCCGTCATTCATCGCATGCTCGACCCGAAATTCCAGATTAACGCCGAGGACAAAGCTCGCTTCGTGGCCAAACTCACCGGGCTGCCGCTTGTCACATGCTGGGAAGAGGTCGTCGTCGACGAAGGGCTGGCGCGGTCCATCGGCGCGCCGGTGGTGGAAGCCGAGGGCGTTTTCCCGAGTCAGAGACTGGGTCCGGATACAATCTCCGTGTATCTGCCGAACCCGCTGGATCAAGCGCGGCGCGACTCGTTTGTGCGATCCACAGGGCTTCAAATCGACGAGGTGAGCGTCATTTCCACCACGCTGTTCGATCGGCTGCTGAGCCGGTATTTCAAAGCGGAGCGACGCATCTCACCGGTCGCCGGAGTGGATCTCGAATCTGTGGCCGAGGTGGTCACATCAGCATACTCCGACATTAAGGTGACCGAGGGACAGACCAACGAATTGGAGGACAAGGACTCCGG